>DLXM01000359.1 GCA_003448835.1 Bacteroidota bacterium
AAATACCATGAGGTAGTCCGGACAGGAACAACATGATTGGAATCAATGGAAGAAATACCAGTGCAGATCCTGTATCGTTTTGTGCGATGATTGCGATAATTGGTACAATGATGATTAATACAGCAACAATTGCCGAGCGTAGTTTTACGGCCGAAATATCACGTCTGGAAGTGAGGTAAGCGGCCACAGCCAATACTGTTGCCATTTTCATTGGTTCGCCTGTCTGAAAGCGAATTCCACCAATTTCGAACCAACTTTTCGCACCGTTCACTTCCACTCCGAAAAAGATGGTACTAATAACTAAAGCAAGACAAAATGCATAAATTAAATATGCCATTTGCTGAAATGCTCTGGGGGATATAAATTGGATGAAGATCACAAAAACTATAGAAATTCCTACGAACATAAACTGCTTTGAAAAATTTTGCTGAATATGTTGTGGAAGAAATTCTGAAACGGGGCCTAATGTCGCTGAATAAATAGCTGTTAATCCGATGAGGGTTAGAATTACCCAAAATAGTATCGTTAACCAATCAAATCGCCTGATCCAGGAGGAGTTATTTCTGTCAATTTGATTCATCGTACAACATCACTAGAACGTGGAACAAAATTCAGCATTCTATCAATTAAATCTGGTCTTTTGACTTCACCGGTTACATATTGTTCGATGATCAAAGAAGCTATCGGAGCAGCAGAAACTGATCCAAATCCCCCATTTTCGATAATTACTGCAACTATAATTTCAGGGTTATCAAATGGAGCATACCCAACAAACCAGCCATGATCACGTCCCCGAGGATTCTGTGCTGTTCCGGTTTTTCCTGCTGTAGGCACATTAACAGGATTTGCATAGAATCGTCCGGATCCTTCCAAAACGGCACGTCTCATTCCACGGCGGATTGGTTCGAGATCCCGATCACGAATCCATTCAATTCGTACCTTATCACCTGTGATTTGCTCTATATCACCATCTTCGTGTTCGATGGCTTTAACTAAATGAGGCTGGACCCAGTATCCACCATTTGCAATATGTGCGATTGAAACAGCTACCTGAAGTGGTGATGCACTAACAACACCTTGTCCGATACCTAAGTTGATTTGATCACCAAGACCCCATCTACGCGCTCCCAGTAAGCGATCCATTTGTGTACTGTCCGGTAAAATTCCAGGACCTTCAGATGGGATATCGATGTTGTTAATTCTACCATAACCCAAACGTTGTAACATCGCATGCCAATCATTTATACCGACTTCCTGAACAATGCGATTCATCAAACTATAAAAGAACGTGTTACAAGAGTTCATCACTGCCTGTTCAATAGTTTGATTTCCATGAATTGCAGTACATCGATACAAACGTCCCCGAAAATATCCACCATTACAGTTTACTCTGGTTTCAGGGGTTATCAATCCTAACCTGAGTCCGACAAGCCCCATCAAAGGTTTGAATGTTGAACCAGGGGGTTCGCGTGTGCTAATAGCACGGTTGAACAACGGTCTGAGCGAATCAGTATTAACTTCAGCCCAGTATTCAGAATCAAGACGTCCGGATAATCGACTAATATCGTAATCCGGTGAACTTACAATGGCTAATATTTCACCATTATTTGGATTCATCGCTACTAATCCACCGGCTTTGTTCTTCATTAGCTTTTCAGCTAAACGTTGTAATTCCAGATCGATCGTAGTGTGAAGATTATGTCCTTTAGTAGGATGGCTATCAAGCTCACCTTCATTAAATGAACTGATTCCTTGTCCATATGCATTTACACGTTTAAAGACCCGTCCTGTCTCACCTCTTAAGGCTGCTTCATAAACGAGCTCCAAACCATTTCTGCCAGATTTGTCTCCTAAACGGTAATTGGTAGATTCCCGGAATTCATTTTCGGTGACTTCACGAAGGTATCCCAAGGTGTGGGATGCATTTATACCCGCAGGATAGACACGTTTACTTTCAATTTGGTGGGTGATGCCTGGTAATCTCCAGATATTTTCTTCAATGCGCGAAAAAATATCGAATTCAACTTCAGAAAACATTCGGGAAGAACGGTGTCTGGAGTAAGTTATGGCACCTTGCAAGCGTGCTTTGACTAAGGAATCGGGTAATTCCATCAGTGTAGCTAGCAATCCCATCTTGGTTGTGTCGAATAAAGAAGGAGTAACATAGATGCTATAAACAGGAGCATTTTCAACTAAAATTGTACCGTTTCGATCCAGAATTAGGCCTCTGGATGGGTTTACGATTTCCTGACGAACAGAATTACGTTGACTGATAGGATTGTAAGTATCGTATTCCAGGACTTGAAGTTGAATTAATCTCCCCAGATAAACCACCATTAGAAGTGCTACAATAATTTGTAGTACCCGAAGTGAGCCTTTCAGTCTTCTGCTATCTTTATCGATGCTCAGCATGAATTAGTTTTCATTTTTAATTAAATGAATAAATGATCCGGCGAATGTCGTGAATATGGTATTGCCGACCAAAACTCTGGTCATTACGGCACTGGCTGATAAACTTTGAACAAATAGGGCCAGGACAACCATTATCAAATTATGAATGAAAGTTATACTTACCAGTAGAACAAAAAATCTCGCAAATGGTTGCTTGGGATCATCAAGTTTTGGGATTACGTTATAAAAAAGCATCACGACGGATACTTTTGCAAACATATTCAGACCCCATAAATCAAGCATTGCATCTTGTATGAATCCAAGTCCTCCGGCAAAAAGAAGTACGGTAGTACGTTCGTGGGCTGACATTAGATAAATCAAATAAATCAGAATGATGTCGGCCTCTGATCCGAAAATCCGCAAATGGCGGAATAGCATAATCTGACTTGCCAGAACTAAAAATGCGATTAATATGTGTTTAAAAAGAGATGAACTCATTGGAACATATCCTCATATTCAATCAATAAACTATCGATTTCAGCGACAGGTTGATAATGAATTACAAATCCCTCTGCAATTTTGTTGATATCGACAAAAGGTTCGAGATAAATGAGTTGAGTGTCCATACCGGGTTCTGGTTCAAAATGGGTAATCACACCGATTGGAATATTTGGAGGGAATTGATTGCTAAAATTACTTGTCTCGACAATCATCCCCGGAGCTACTTCAACTGTTTTTGGGACATAACTGAGTAAAAGTTCATCACCGTGTCCACTCCAGGAAACGATACCGTAGGCACGAAGTCCCTGGATATTAGCACTGGTACGGAAAAGTGAATTTTGCATGGGCATAACCTGGGCAAAATTTCTTGAAGTTTTAACTACGCGGCCAATTAGTCCCCTAGAATTCACCACCGGCATCCCAACATCGATTCCAACATCTGAACCTTCGTTAATTGTTATTGAATTTCGGTAGCCTGTTAAATTTTTCCCGACCACAATAACCGGGGTAAGAGTTTCATTCCCATTGTAGAATGCCTGATATCCAAGTAATCGGCGTAACTCATCGTTTTGTTCTGCAGCTGAACGAAGTCGGCTTAATTCATCCAGCAGCAGGATGTTTTCTCGTAACAATTCCCGATTCGTTTGAAGGGCGGTGCGATAAACCCGAATCAGTGATAGGGGTTGTTCCAGATAACTCATGGTTGCAATCGCTGCTACACGAGTATGTTGAAGTCCACCTTCATGACGCGTTACTAATAGCGTTATAGCGATAACCAGTAAAAACCCAGTGAGAATATGATCTTTTGCATCCTCAATTTTACTGAATAATATGGGCATTTACGGATTTCGTTTAGCTGATAACGGAACGGTAATAGTGTAAGTTTTCGAGCACTTCACCTGTGCCCCGGACCACTGCAGTAAGTGGATCTTCTGCGATGTGTACTGGAAGGTCAGTCGTTTCCATGATTAACTTATCCAGATTTTTCAGTAAAGCACCGCCACCGGTAAGCATGATACCACGGTCAAGGATGTCTGCTGAAAGTTCAGGAGGAGTCTGTTCGAGAGATTTTGTAATAGACTCAATAATCGTGTTGACTGATTCTGAAATTGCTTCGCGAACTTCAACTGAAGAAACGGTTCTGATTCTTGGAACTCCATTTACGAGATCACGACCTTTAGTCTGGATTTCAATTTCTTCATCAAGTGGAGCTGCAGAACCAATCATACATTTTACTTGTTCTGCGGTTCGTTCACCGATTAACAAGTTGTGGTTTCTGCGGAAATAATTGATGATATCTTCATTCAGTTCATCACCACCGAGGCGGACAGACTGTGAATAGACGATTCCTGAAAGAGCAATTACAGCAATCTCAGTAGTACCGCCACCGATATCTACAATCATGTTACCGACAGGTTCGTGCACATTCAGTCCGATTCCAATTGCAGCTGCCATAGGTTCATCAACCAAATAGACATCTTTGGCCCCGGCACGCTCAGCACTATCACGTACTGCACGTTTTTCCACCTCGGTTATTCCACTTGGGACGCAGACAACCATTTTTCTGGTTGATGAGTACCATTTAAGTTTGACCTTTTTGATCATGCCACGAATCATCAACTCTGCTACCTCAAAATCTGCGATTACACCATCGCGCAAAGGTCTGACAGTTCGAATGCTTTTGTGAGTTTTTTCATGCATCAACCTAGCTTCATGACCAACAGCAACCGGTTGATCTTGAGAGTTGATTGCAACGATAGAGGGCTCGTTTAGAACGATCCCCTGACCTTTGGCATAAATCAGTGTATTTGCTGTGCCTAAATCAATTGCTATATCAGTGTAGAGCCAATCCATAAAACCGCTTTGTGAATGTTTTTTATTACGAAATGCTTCTGAGGCCATTAAGATTTTTTCCTCTGGGTATAAACTCGAGAATTTTTAAAACTATAGATGGTGGAAGTTACTTTTTTTTAACTGTACTTGCGAACACCAATTGTTGTTTTTTTTAAATAAATGGTTAGTGTCTGAAATGTCGGACACCTGTGAAAATCATGGCTAGTCCGAGTTCATTGGCACAATCGATAACTTCCTGGTCCCGGACACTGCCGCCCGGTTGTATAATTGCTGTTGCACCGGCTTTTGCAGCAGCCTCAACTCCGTCTTTAAATGGGAAAAATGCGTCACTTGCTAATGCAGATCCCGATAATTGTAAATTTGCTTTTGTGGCTTTCCGAACAGCTAATTCGGAAGAATCAACCCTGCTCGTCTGCCCATTTCCAATTCCCAATGTTTGTCCGTTTTTTACAAATACGATTGCGTTGGATTTCACATGTTTTACAATTTTCCAGGCAAACATTAAGTCTGTGTATTCTTGTTCTGTTGGTTGTCTTTTTGATACTACTTTAATTTCTTGATCTGCAAGTTTGTATCTATCAGGTTGCTGGACTAGAACACCACCAAAAATTGATCTGATTATTGAGTTCGTAGTTGAAGGACTCTTCAATAGTCTAATCAGTCGCCTGTTTGCTTTTTTCGTTAACAATTTAATTGCGTCATCCGAAAAATCCGGTGCGATGATGATTTCACTAAAGATCGAATCCAGTTCTTTGGCAACATCTAGGTCCAATCGTTGATTTACAGCGATAATCCCACCAAAAGGAGATACTTTATCGGTTTCAAATGCTCTTTTCCAGGCTTCAATCAAGTCACTTCCTGTTGCAACTCCACAAGGATTTGTATGTTTAACAATAACACAAGCGGGAGTTGAAGTATCGAATTCAGAAATTAATTCAATGGCGGCATCAGTATCTAAGAAATTATTATAACTCAATTCTTTCCCGTGAAAACAATCGATGTAATCTTTTTGATTACCATAAACTGCGGCCATTTGATGTGGATTTTCACCATATCTAAGCGATTGAGCCAATGGTAACGATACATTCAAATTCTCTACCGGAACCTGATGGGTCTCTTGAATAAGATAGTTTGCTATCATCGTGTCGTAGGATGCTGTATGTTGAAAAGCATCGCGGGATAACTGCAAACGGGTAGTATAAGAGATGGTTTTATTTTCATTTAATTCATTTTTGAAACCATCATACTGATCCGGACTTGTCAAAATACAAACATGAGGGAAATTTTTAGCTGCAGCACGAACCATAGTTGGACCACCAATATCAACAAATTCTATCGCTTTGGCTAAATCAGTATCCGGTTTTGCGATGGTTTGTGCGAAAGGATACAAATTCACAATAACGAGTTCAAAAGCTTCAATATTTAATGAATTCAACGTTGAAACGTCTTCATTGTAACTCGTTCTGGCCAGGATTCCGGCATGAATTACAGGATGCAGGGTTTTAACACGCCCATCCAGACATTCGGGAAACTTAGTCAATTCAGATACTTCAGTAACGGTAATCCCCGCTTTTTTAATCGTGTTGTATGTCCCACCGGTTGAGATTATTTGTACACCATTCGAAACTAAAACCTGAGCCAATTCTATGATACCGGTTTTGTCAGATACAGATATTAATGCTCGTTTAACAGCTAGTGGTTTTGTGTTTAGTGGGACTATGTTTTCAGTACTCATGAGTTTTGTTTTTCGAGGATATCTTTTATGACTTTTGGAAGTAATTGATGTTCCAGCTTCAATACTTTTGATGCTAGTGATTCAGCAGTGTCTTTTGAATCAACAGGAATCCGAGATTGTGCAATGATAGGCCCTTCGTCGTAATTGCTGGTAACCCAATGAACCGTACAACCACTTTCATTTTTTTGATCTGCAATTACTGCCTGGTGGACCTTTATTCCATAAAATCCTTTTCCACCATAAAGTGGTAAAAGAGAAGGATGAATGTTGATGATTTTATTCTGAAAAATTTTGATCACCTGATCAGGAATTTGATTTAAATATCCAGCCAATACAATCAAATCAGGATCACATTGCATTAATTCATTCAACAGAGTTGTTTCAAATTGTTCCGGATTCGGGAAAGATTGTTTGCGGATAACCGAAAATGGAATATTAGCTTTTATTGATTTTTCAATGGCACCAATATCGTTTCGGCTTGCAATGAGCCGAACTATTTGTGCATCAATCTGATTTAGATTGATCGCATCGATGATTGATTGAAAATTGCTACCTGAACCAGATGCCAGGACTACTAATTTGGGTTTCAATTGGAATACAAGGATCCTGTTGAACGTAAATACGTGACTGATCCTAAAGATAAGGAGAATGGTGTTCCAATGGGCAGAGAAATTTTATTTTTAACATGACCATAATTCAATCCGGTTGCATACGGAATAGAATCAGGGTTTAAAACACGATTATATATTTTGTCCAACGTAGGAACGTCGTCATAAGATTCATTTGACGGTGGTGAAAATGATCCCAGTATCAGTGCTTTAACCTGGTCAAAATGTCCCGCTAAAAGAAATTGTCTCAAATAACCTTCCACTTTATGTTTCGGTTCATCTACATCTTCAAATAGGACAATGTGGTTTTTAAGAACCGGGAAATACGGTGAACCCATTTGTTTGGCAGCAACTGCAAGGGTCCCTGCGATGAGTGGACCTTCGATTAGATGGGAAGATTCTTGACTGTGATTCAACTTTATTTCGGTTTTCCCGGATTCAATTAATTCCCAGAATTGAGATTCCATTTCCGGATTAATTGGTTCCTGACCAAAATCAGTTGCAACCATGGCTCCTGAAACCGTAATGAGCCCACATTTAGCATACATGGCCCATTCAAGTGCAGTAATGTCAGAGAATCCACAGAAAAGCTTAGGATTGTTTTTAATTATGGAATAATCAATAAGTGGTAGTAAATGCATTCCTCCATACCCTCCTCGGGAACAAAAAATGGCATCAACATTTGAATCGGCAAAAAAATCGACTAACTCTTTAGCTCTGATTGCATCCGGACCGGCCAGATATTCTTCTTTAAGGTTACAAGTGTTTCCAACAATCACACGATATCCTAATGATTCCAGGTATTCGACTCCACGATTTAAAATGATTGGATCGGGAGTTGTGGCTGGTGAAGTTATAGCGATGGTGCCGTTATTGGGTAATCTCTTAGGGTGTATCATTTGTTTTGTTCGGCCTTGAACACATGATAATTGTTCAGACTCCAGTTGATTTCTGTAATGATTATTCTGATGATAGTTGCAATTGGAATAGCTACGAGCATCCCAATTATTCCAGCTAGTTCAGCTCCGATGAGAATAATAAATAAGATGTATAGAGGATGAATGTCAGCTGATTTGCTAAAAATCAGTGGTTGTAAGATTAAATTATCCACAATTTGAGCAATTAGTATTGCAAGTATACAATATGGGACTAATGAAAAATCACCTGTTTCAAATATCCCAACAACGATTGATAATAAATATCCAATAATTGGACCGAAATAGGGAATTGTATTTGCTAATCCTACGGCCACTCCAACGGAAAGGGCATTATTTAATCCAATATATGATAACAATGACCATGAAATGATTGCAATCAAAGTACTTTGAATGAGTACACCTTTGAAATACATCAGCAATCTTGTTTCTATTTTATTGAGGATGGTTAAAGTTGTCTCAAAGTATTTATTCGGGACAATTTCAAGAATTTGTCGTCTGAGTTTACTACCATCTTTTAAAAAGAAAAACGTGGCAAAGGGAATAATCAGTGTCGCTGTAAATATATTTGCGAATATTCCAACGAGATTCGACAACGTGCTTTGTAAACCACCAACATCTAATAGTCGGTCGAAAAACTGTGAGAACAATAATTTTATTTGTCCGTCACCAATAAAGGGGGCTACCAGTAAAACTTGTTCCTCGATTTTGCCGGCTATGTTATTGGCAGTTTCAATATTGATTTGTTGAGCCAGATTTATTATTTGATTTCCTATGGTTGGTCCAATGGTAGTAGATGCCCAAACTAACAGTAAAATGAATGAAATAACTACTAATAGGGCAGCTGTAGTCCTATTAAATCCGGCAACTTGCATTCTGTTGACAATCGGTTCAAATAGATAGGCGAATATCAATGCAATAAGTACATATCCAACCAAAGTTGCAAACCTGTATAGCAACAATAATGCTATGATTAAAAAGAAAGTAAACATGAGTCCGCGAAGGACCCGATCGAGTGTTAATTTTCTCACGAGTTTATATTGATTATCAATCGGTCTATGAATTTAAAAACATCATTGCCATTAAATCCTTTTCTCATCAAATAATCAACGACTTTTTTCTTTCTTTTAAAAGTATCTTTTTCTCTTAAAAAATGATTTTTCTTTTTTTGAACTAATCTTTCCAATGTTTCATAAATATCCGGATCATCATCCAATTTTGATAGAACCTTTTCGATAATTTGTTGGGAAATACCCTCTCTGAAAAGGTACATTTTAATTTTATTGGGTCCCCAACCTGCCAGGTTATATTTATCATTTGCATAGGCTTTTGCAAATTCGTGGTCATTTAGCCAACCTTTTGATTCGAAATCATCCAGAATTGGATCAATATCGGATTTCCGGTATTGTTTTGTCCGTGCTTTTCGAATTAATTGAAATCTGGAATATGGTCGTCGGGCGAGGAGTCCAAGCATCCACGATTTAATTTGGTCACGAAGTATGGTAGCGCAAATGTCGTCTACCTGATGGGCTGTAACTTCTGTGCCTTTGTGAAGAGAAAGGGAAGTTGCGTCGAATAAAGATATTCCAAATACAAACATCCCTTCTGAAAATATTGAAACTCTGGAACTGTCGTTTTTTTGAACAACAACTTCTGAAATTCTGAATGGGACCAGCTCATTCAGAATCTCATGAAGATCAGGTTTCTCTGTTTTTTCAGTTGGATTCTTCAACTGTTTTGGCAGATTTCTTTCCATTTACCGGTGTAACTACAGGTGCAGAAGTGCCGGAAGGAGGGAAGAGCTTCTCACGGATTGTGGTTTCAATTTTCTTACAAAGTGCGGGATCTTCTTCAAGGAATTGCATGGCTGAGTCAGCGCCCTGTCCGATTGGCTCACCATCATAGCGGAACCAACTACCTCGTTTTTCAATGATATCATGCTCAACGGCCATATCCAGAATTTCAGCAATACGTGAAATACCTTTCCCGTACATAATGTTGAATTCAACTTCCTTGAAAGGTGGAGCTACTTTATTCTTGACAACTTTAATTTTAGTTCTGTTACCAATGACTTCATCACCTTTTTTAATGGCACCAATACGGCGGATATCTAATCGAACGGATGCATAAAATTTAAGTGCCCGACCACCGGTAGTTGTTTCCGGGTTACCGAACATGACACCAATTTTCTCACGAACCTGGTTGATAAAAATTACTGAAGTCCGGGTTTTGTTCACAACACCGGTAAGTTTTCTCAATGCTTGTGACATTAAACGCGCCTGGAGACCCATGTGTGAATCACCCATGTCACCTTCTAATTCTGCACGGGGGACAAGTGCTGCAACCGAATCGATTACTACTACATCTAAAGCACCGGATCGGATTAATGTCTCAGCGATTTCGAGTGCTTGCTCACCACTATCCGGTTGGGAAATCAGCATTTCTTCGGTATTAATCCCCAAATTTCGGGCATATTTTGCATCAAATGCATGTTCAGCATCAATAAAAGCGGCATAACCACCTTTTTTCTGAGCTTCAGCAACCACATGCAAAGCGAGTGTGGTTTTACCACTTGATTCAGGTCCATAAATCTCACTAATACGACCTCTTGGAATGCCTCCAACCCCCAAACAATAGTCAATAGCCATAGAACCGGTAGAAATGACATCAATATCTACAACCGGAGTATCTCCAAGCCGCATAATTGATCCTTTACCATGATTTTTTTCAATTTGGCCTACTGCGAGGTCAAGTGCTTTTAGTCGTTCGGCGTTGCCATTAGTTGATGACATAACATTTAGGTTTAATTAGGTTTTAGAATATATGTGTAAAATATGTAATTATTTCAAGAAGTCAAGATAAATATTCACATATATATCAGAGTATGAATTCCAGGATTCCTTACAATTAAAGTTCTTTTTTCACAATTTTTGCCAAAATATCGAATGCCTCATCGATTTGCCTACTAACTAAATATGGAGCAGCTCCAAATCGGAGGATATCTCCACGGCAGTCTGTGAGCACTCCATTTATCTTTAGTTTTTCATAGTATTCTAAAGCATTTGGACTTCGTAGAGCAAGAAAGCCTCCATTTAATGTCAGACTATAGGTATGTGCTAACTTTATCTCAGATGGATTCAGATCTAATTTCAAAAATTTATATTTCATGTAAGCAATCTGCTCACTATAAATCTTACTTAATATTTTTGAGTTAATCCCATACTCATTAAAAAAATCTGTTACAGCTGCACCTCTGAATGCTGAAATCCCATCAAAGGTCGCCCCATAAAAACGCCAGTCCCCCGAATCATAGCGCACCTGCCCGGTTGACCTCGGCCCCTTCAATGAAGATAACGTTGCAAACCACCCGGTAACAATGGGACGCATCTCACAATCCTTCGGAAATCGTAAAAAACAATTCCCTTCACCCCACTGCAAATATTTATAACCACCAATCAACATAAAGCAGTCATCCAAACCAGACACCCGAAGTGATAATTGAACCACATTGGTCCCATGATAATCATCTATTAAAAGCGGAATACCCGCTTCTCTGCAATGTACAGCCACTTGTGGTAATTCCACATTAACCAAGCCATGTTCAAAATAAACTCTGGATAGCATAACTCCGGCAGTATTATCGGTTAATTCGGACTTCAATCGCTCCGCAAATCCTGCTAAAGGAAGTGCCGGAACATATACAACTTCAATCCCTTCTTCCTGCAACCTGGATAACTGCCTGTATAAACTATAAAACTCGGTATCGGTTGTAATCAACCGTGGTTTATTCTTTAGGTCCAACGCCGATAACCATCGTACAATAAGATGATGTGTATTTTCACAATGGGTATAATTCCCATCGGGATCGTCATAATATTTGCGCAAATAGTCGCGCATGATTCCGATTTTTTCAAATACTTTTTCCCATTTGGTATCTACCAATCGGGCAGCTACATCGAATGCCTCCAGCATCCCATCCATTGCAACATCCGGCCACGCCTGATGCGAATGACCTGTGAACAACAACCGATTCGAAACATCGAACTTTGTGTATTGTTGTGATAATTTCTCCGAGTATATATCTGTTTGTAATGGCATAGTTATTATTTTATTAAATTCGCCTTCACTTTTTCACTTTTTTTCTCCTTCTCTCCATCTTCCATCTTTCCACTCAATCTCGTGACTCGATTTCGAATCAAAATCAACCTTAGGACGAACCCACTTGCCTTGCTGCAAAATTCGTGTGAATCCACGGGACAACGGCTCCGTTGGATCCAGTCTTAGTAGTCCCGAATCTATTTCACGCCAACTATCCGACCCCGAATCAACCCGCGCTCTAACTAAATCCTTGATCTTTCGTTGCGATAACTCAAGTTTTTTTCGTTCATTCATAACACGGATTTGAAGCGATGGGCCCGTTGATTTACTAATCGACATCACTGATTGTCGTAAATTTCCCAACTGATATTTCATCCGCTGATCCATCTGCATCCGATTTCGACGAATCACATCTCTGCTAAACCTGATTTTGTCTTTTACCACCAACAAAGCATGCGTCTTCAATAATTTTTGTATATGCTGCCGACTCAATTCGAGTCCGCCAAGTACCACAGTCTCAACACGTCTTTCCATCTCCGACACTGCTAACTTCAGATCTCTCACATCCGGCGTGGCCATAACCGCTGCCTGCGTTGGCGTCGCAGCCCTGGCATCCGCAACAAAATCCGATATACTGAAATCAGTTTCATGCCCAACAGCACTAATTACCGGAATCGGACACGCAACAATAGCCCTCGCCACAACCTCCTCATTGAACGGCCATAAATCTTCAAGCGACCCCCCACCACGCCCAACTATCAAAACATCAACATCTGCCGCCCGACCAAACCACTCAATCCCGGCCGATATTTCTGCCGCAGCAGCCAGTCCCTGAACAGCTGCATGATACAACTGAACCACTGCCAACGGATACCTCCGCTCAAGCGTCGATCGAATATCCTGAAACGCAGCACCGGTCTCCGACGTCACAACACCAATCTTTCTTGGAAACTTCGGCAGCGCCTTTTTCAACGATTCGTCAAAGAGACCCTCATTCTCAAGTTTCTTTTTGAGTCGCTCAAATGCCAATTGCAATGCACCTTCACCTGCCTGTTCAACCGATTTTACCACGATCTGATACCTACCCGATGGCGGATACAACTGGATATCACCCGAAACATTGATCTGCTGTCCATGAGCCGGAATAGCTTTAAGTCGCTGCACGGTCGACCTCCAGATCACACAAGAAATCGCAGCACTTTCATCTTTTAGCGTAAAATACAT
>DLXM01000002.1 GCA_003448835.1 Bacteroidota bacterium
GAGGTTACACTGAACCAACTCTTGATCCTGTTGCAATGGCCGAGACAGCTGCAGATTTAAGTGCCTCATTGTTATTGAATCCAAATCGTGCAGCCAGAATGGTATTACAACATTCAAGGGATGCAAATCAACTGTCATTGCAAAATCTGCTCACTTCAATAGATTCCAGAACGATTAAAAGTGCACCGGTTAATGGGTATGAGGGGACGATTCAACGGGGTATTAATACAGCAGTGTTCAGAAACATGTTGGGTTTAGCAACGAATCGAAATGCTTCACCGGATGTATCAGCTATTACACTGGCTCATATCAAAAACTTGCAATCATGGTTGAACTCACAGGCTTCCAGTAGTAAAGATAACAACTGGAAATCCCATTATGCATACTTATCCGGGTTAGTGACTCAGATGGAAAAGGACCCATCTTCATTTGAAACACCCCCGGCACCATACACACCACCGGGTGCTCCAATCGGGAGTTTTGATCCAACTTTAGGATGTGAATTTTAATCGATCAAAATTATTTGACCAACATCATCTTTTCAATTAAAACTTTCCCATCGGCTATCATTCGGACAAAATAGACCCCGGATGATAGTCCGCGTGGACGAAATTCAATTTCGTAGTACCCGGCAACAAACTCCCTGTCCTCAAGCTTATCAACCATGAGGCCATTGCTATTATAAACAAATAGTTGAACATCCATACGTTCCGGAATAGTAACAGGTATTTTTGTAGTAGTTCCGAAAGGATTCGGATAATTGTTTCCAAGTTTGATTTCGCCATCAGCAAATAAGAAAATAATATTCACTGTTGTATCAAGCTCGAGTCCACCAGCAAATACCTGGAACGATCCTTCACCGGCTGTAGATGATCTAATTTCAAATGTTGCTGTACCCTCATCATCTGTAACATCACTAATGATTGTGACAAGATGATCTGGATTAGCGGGTACCAATGTTACTAATACATCTGACAATGGCTCCCCGGTATCACTGATCAGAACAATAGTAACCAAGGAATGTTGATCTCCATTTGCCAGAATCTTTTTCATGCTTGGTACAACTGTAGAATTCTCTACATCGATTCGGTAAGTTGTGACCTCAATAGTATTTGATGATTGACTGGTGGTCGTCTCGGTCGCTGCACGAACCCGATAGAAGTAAGTTGCGCCCGACGTCAATCCCACTATTTTAAATTCGATTTCATCACCGACATCAAGATCTTGGTATCCATCTAACAGCTGATCAAAGTTTTCATCCCGGGCAACATCCAGAAGATAATGGGTTGCTCCATTAACGGATTCCCACCGTGCGGTAAACTCAATTGCTCCCAATAATTCCGGGAATACAGCAACAGGTGGAATCGGAACAAAATCAACAATTGCCTTAGTGGCCAATGAAACTCTACCCGCTATGACAGTAAATTCCACTTTACCGGCAAAATCAGACTTCACTTCAAATGAAACTCTTCCATCCTGATCTGAAATTTCAAGATCAGAACTAATCACAACATCTGTGTTATCGGTTTCTAATTGAACTGGAACTCCCTCCATAACCTCACCATTTTCGCCACGGATTGTCAATTCAATTAACCCCGTGCTCATGTTATCTGCCAGTATCAACGGTTCCTGAATAGTAACTCCCGATAAATTTGCATCAGCTTCCGGAGTTATAACCGATATAACCACTGAATTGGTACTTGTCCCGGTTGGCGCAATTGCCCTCACTCTGTAGAAATATTCATTCCCTGGAAAAAGTCCGGTTATCGTATATGAAAGAGCATCATCTACATTCAAATCCTCAAATCCGTTTAGAAACGAATTAAAATTTCCATCCTCTGACACATCAATACGATATGATTCTGCACCATTCACAGCCTCCCAATTGGCTTGAAATGTGCTGGCTACAATGCTTGAAGCAGATTGAACTGCCGGTGCTACCGGAACAAATCTAATCTCAATCTTTTGATCAAGATCTACATTAATTGCACGAGCTGTATATTCAACAAACTCTGCGCGATTGTTTCGCACTTTAAAATGAGTAACTCCGTTCAAATCTGAAACAGCCTGAACGATTTCAATTTCGGATGTTCCTGAGGCCGCTGTCACATTCACTGAAACCCCATCAAGTAATTCACCATCGTTCGCACGAATGGTTGCAGTAAACATGCTTTCCTGAATACCATTTGCCAGAACCGTAGTTTGATCAGCCGTGAATGTGGAAACTACAGGATCAATTGCAATAGTGTTCACATCCTGTATGACAGAATTTTCTGATGTTACATTAAGGATCGTGTTGACAGCTCGTACCCGAAAATATAACCGCGTATCGGGAAGCACATCTTCAATCTGAAATTCGTTAACATCGCCAACATTATAATTATCAAAATTCTTATACGTGGATGTAAAATTTTCATCATTTGCGATATCAATCACATAATGAGTCACTCGATCAACAGGGAGCCAGGTGGCAGTAAACCCCACGGCCCGAATGGATTGTGGTTCGTTTAGAATCGGTACATCCGGAATCGTTATTATCTGAACGACATCTGAATTTAAACTGGTTAACGATCTGTCCGGACTTAATGACCGAACTCTTACATAATAAGTCATCGAGGATAGCAATCCCTCAAAATTTAAATTTGTCGCGGTACCAATATCCAGATTATTATAAGAACTCACGATCGAATCGAACGATTCATCCAAAGCCAGATCAACGACAAAATTGAGACCCTCCATTTCAGTTTCCCATGATGCAAAAAACTGACTGGTACCAACTCCGGAAACCTGTAAATTAAAAGGATGTTCGGGTAGTGTTATCAATTCAAGCGTTTCAGAATCATCACTTATGACGTTTAAAGCCGTATTCAAAGCCCGCACCCGAACGTAATACGTCGTCAAAGCAGTCAATTCTGTAATATCTATTTCTGTCTCTGTACTGGCGCTTTTATTTGAGTACGATGGATGCAGATTTTCAAATTCACTATCGGTAGCTATATCAAACCGATACTCCGTAATTCGGTCGATTTCACTCCAGGCAATCGTAACGCCAGTCTCAGATAAATTAGTGATGGGTAGAAACTCCGGTTGATCTGGAGTTGTAGCAACTCTGAAAGTTGCTGAATAATTACTCCTCAAATTTCCGGTCTGATTCACCGATCGAATTCTGAAAAAATATTCGGTTGAAGAATCAAGGTCATCAAAAGTATATTCCAGACCATCAGAAATTAACCTGGAATCATATTCTGGTAAAATCTGAGAAAACTCTGAATCGGTTGCCAAATCAATCTGATAATTCAACTGAGAGTTAGCCGTTTCCCAGGACACAAAAAATCCGTTTGTCTCGATATCACTAATTGAAATATTAGTTGGTGCTGCAGGTAAGGTCGTTACTTGTTCGGTATCAGAGTTTACACTGACAATATTTAAGTCTGTATTTTCGGCCCGAATCCTGATATAATATGTCGTTAACGAAGTAAGTCCGGACACGTCAATCCGCGTTACCAATCCAACATTTCGATTATTATAACCGGATAAAAAATTAGTAAAGTTGGCATCCAATGCAATATCAACCCGATATTGATTAACACGTTGTAGCGCCTCCCATTCAATACGAATTGAGCTCGAGTTTAAAGCAATTGGATCAAGTAGAACCGGTTTTTGAGCAGAAGTAATAACACCAACTGTATTCGAGTTTGCTGATTGTCGGTTAATCGTAGGATTGTCAACCCGAACTCTAAAGTAATATGCCGTAGATGAAAATAAATTGGAGATCGACAATTGAGTAACATTTCCAATACTTCGATTTTCGTAATTGGATACCATATTATCGAACTCTGGATCGGTAGCCACATCTATTCTGTAATTGGATGCACCAGGAACAGCATCCCAATGTGCTATAAAACTACTCGATGTAATATTTGTTGCCGATTTTGCTACCGGAGGCTGACCTTCGGTTATAAATTCAAGAACATCTGAATAATCTGATCTGAAATTAGTGGTACTATGTGTCCCCCTGACTCTGGCATAATATCTTGTCAGTGGTGTCAACCCGTTAATTGTTAACGCAGTTTGTGAACCCGTACTTCGACCATCATATCCGGAAACCTTGTTGTTAAAATTAATGTCCGTGGCTACATCAACGCTGTGATTGTTCACTATACAGGATGAACTCCATCTAATAACAGTAGAAGTTCTATTAATATCTGTGGTATTTAGATCCGCTACGGTTTTAGATCTGTTGCGTTGTGAAATAAAATCAATATCACTACCAAAATTACTAACCGTTCGGATATTTCGATTTGTACTAGTTAATTCAACATTTAAAAAATGTCGGACATCCGATGTAGTTTGATTATACCATCTTGGTTTATCGGCAGGACCTGTACCAATTGCAAATCCTCCGCCTCCAATATACCGCACACCACATCCATCTACTTCATTATCTTTAATAGAGTAGGTCTTTCTATACCCATGATTATCATGATCAAATGCTAATCTTAAGCTATATTTTTCAAATATTGGAGTCCATGTTTCTCTTACTTCAAGTCCACGTCCCGGTAGCGCATCGCGTCTATGGGGATAACCCGGTACATGATAAACTGGAAATATGTTTGAAAAATTGATTCGATTTTGAATTTGATTATCCAACCAATTAGCCTGAGCTCCTTCAATCCGTTGTGTATGATCTGAATCGAGCATAATTATACTTAAATAACTTCCAAAATCTAGTGTACGATAACCCTGAAGACCCGGGAAATTAAAAATGGAATGAAAGTAAGCAGCATCAGCCGGACTACCACCAAATCGAACGGCCGTCTCATGATTTCCAAGCCCGGCTACAATTGGAATTAATAAGCCATCATCCGTCCGCATTTCAACGTACCATTCATAGATGAATTTCAACAGTCTTATCATGTAATCCACTTCCAGCTGAGTAGTAACCGATGATTGATGTATTATATCGCCAGCTAAAACCGCAAATAATGGATTTTCTCTTCGGGCTGTTGAAGCCATTTGTTGAAAAATTGCTGTGTCAAGTCCTGGATCATGTCCATAGCCATATACATCCCCGGTAATGAGAAAATTAATCGGATTCGTTAAATCATTTGGCAATGTTCTAAAAAAGTGAGACGTATTACTACCTCCGACCCTAAACTCGTAAGTTGTGTTCGGGCTCAACCCAAATATTTGCGAAGATTTACGTTTAGTGGTTAGATCCGGGATGTCTGAAATGGTAGCATTTACATTGGTCCACCCTGATCCGGAATCTCGGCGACGATATTGTACCGTTAAATTACTTGTGGACTTATCTACCCAGTTAATTATGATCGTTCTGGTTGGATCATTTAACCATTCTAAATAAATCGCACCGGAATCATCATACGATTGCGCAAAAGTTAGTACAGGAGCACTCATCCATATTAACAATATGAGTGAAATAATAATCCCAGCTCTTTTTAAAAAATTCTCGAGCATCTTTGCGCTTAATGGGTGGTTTATTTTGATGGAGTTTAGTACGTTTTAAAAACGAATCGCTAATTTACCAAGGTAATTGATTCTTAGCAATTTCCAGATCAGTATGATCATCTACCTCTACCCAGCCCCTATCAATTGATTTATAGTATAATTCATTGTCGGCAGCCAAATAGTTCAACAAGTCAGTCATATATGCCATATCAAGCGATCTGCCACTATCCCAAACATTATTGGTGTTAGTTTCGTCCTCCTGAGCGAGATAATAAGCACTTTTAATTAATTCACATCCCCTTGCACTTAGTTTAATAAGGCCAATATATTGTCCCTGAACTTCGGCTTTGTTCGTAGTTTTTTTACCAAGTGAACGAACAATTCCATTCGGACCTTTTATGAACGTTTCAGCATCACTTAACGGATCTTCAAATCTCTCACTCCAGTACGATTCCCATCCTTCGTCACAAGCCACAACGATATCTCTTGGATCATCCATCAAAGATTTCAAAACTTCGGTGGAGTAAACAATGTCGCCATATGCAATGATTACATCGCCATTCAGGAATTTCTCTGCGCAAAAAAGGCTTCGTATCATGTTGGTTGTCTGATACTTCTCGTTAATTACCTTTTCAACTCGTTTATCAGTAATAACTTCTTCTTTATAACCGGCGACAAGCCCAATTTGCTTAATTCCGCATGCTTCTATAGTATCAAGATGCCATAATAAAAGTGGACGCCCTGCTGCTTCAACCATACATTTTGGTACATGATCTGTGTAAGGTCGTAATCGGGTTCCCTGACCTGCAGCCAGAATTATAACTTTGAAATCGGACATTTTTATGAAAATAACTTTTGAAATTGTTTAATATCAGCTTGATTGAATGGGTTTTCACGTTCCGGATGCCACATCCAGCCTTCCCAATTCAGGGTACCGGATCGTATCGCCTCAATACCCCCGTCCTCTGCCGTCGCCAAAACTCGAAATCCATCGGGACACCCCGTCAACCCCTGATTATGATAACTGTTAACATCCCGATTAATCTCACCAACCAATTCATGCCTCGTCCTTATATGCCCCGAAACACCGGTCAGCTCCACCCCCGAGAAAACACCCATCATCTGCATACCTCTGCATAACCCTAACGCAGGCAACTTATGTTTAAGTGCATAACGCAATAAAACTTGTTCAGTTATGTCCCGGTCCGGACAACTCCCAATATCATTCCCACCCGAAAGCACAACCCCAACCGGATCCACATCCCGAATAAACCGCTCCAAATTGCCCACCGCACCCAAATCAAACACCTTCAAGTAAGGTGATTCACCCTTCCCGCCAACCTCCACCATCGAATTCGGAACCAGAACCGGCATAAACCCCGCGTCAAATATAAATCGAATCAAATTCTGATCCACCGCATCCCTTCGCTCTTCCCGATCGGGATACTCATCAATTCGCATGCTGACAACTACTCTTTTCACGAAATCACCTCCACCTTGCAATTGGCACAATCTATGTCGAGACGCTGCGCACCTGACCATAACTGATACCTGGACTCTCCGGCACCAATTATCGCCGGCAAACCAAGTTCATTAGCACGGATCGCCATATGGCTATTCGCACCACCATAACACGTAATTAATCCCGCAATATCATGCGAAAACAACCAATCAAACCCCGGATCAGCGCTCGAAATACAAACAATCTTGCCATCAAGTGATACCGTTTGATCAGCTGAAGTCACTTCCGCGTTTACCCGTTGCTGAGTAATAAAATTTGGCTCAGCTTCCGGGAGTTCAAATGCCCAGATATCATCCGCCGACATCAACAGCGGTGGCAATACAACCCTGCAAGTTCTGGCATAAGCTTCTTTGCCACTCTTAATCGATTGCTCTAAAATCTGCTGTGGATCAACCGAAGATCGATANNATTTCGCCAAACTCACTAATCAATTTGATTGCATCGCTCAGATTTCGGGTAAATTCAAACTTCGACGATTCACGAAGCTCAATCCCCGCCTGAAGAAATTCAAAAAATCCAATAACATCGTTATCCATTTTGTGAACTTTCAAAAGACGTTCGATTTTTTTCATCTGTTCAATCGACAACGTGAACTTTTGTTTCTGGTGATGACCCTGACTATTAATTCGATCCCAATCGAAATATAAATCCGGGGTTTCATCATAACGACTTGATAAAATATCATAAGTACCCGGACGCAAATGTCCGTACTTCAACAGAAAATCTTCTCGTGACAAATTCGACAGATCACGAGGTAATTGACTCGAAACCGCATCCAGACTATTAATAAACTTGTCGCTTTCAGTCTGAGTCATTACTCCCATCGCTACCAATGACCGAAGTAATGATACCGATATGAATCCGGCACGAGCCAATCCGGCAAATGGCAAAGTTCCATAACGTTTACAATCTTCGAGTAACCAGTAAATCTTGGTCACATGATCGGTTTCGGCATCGTACAGTCTTTTTCGACGGACTCCCAGAATATTGACCCGTTCAGCATCACCGACCCACAAACCACTTTTTGCATTGATGATCTTATTTGTCAGTTCGCGTAATGAGTCCGTTAAACGGACACATTCCTCATTACTGAATCCCGCTTCTTTTAGCCGTTTAAGACGCTCTTCGATATCAAAAGTGTAGCACGTGTAAACAATATCAAATTCAACCTTGTCGTGTAATTGTGGATTTTTTTCCAGTCGATCGAGGTAATAATCAACTAATCGGTCAGCGAATTCATTTTCGATATCCTTCGGCACAAACGAATTAAAACTAACACGAACATCCACGTAAGGCTGTCCCATGAAATCAATCAGCAACGGATGGCTTCGCAAATTTTTATAACCATAATTATTTCGCTGATAAGCCCAGGTCGAATTTGTGATTAATTCCCGGTACAATGAAAAAGCTAGAGGACGGGGACGGGTTCCAATAATTTCAGCAGGATTCCAGTCCGGCATAACTCCATAAATCGTTCTTCGTCCNNGTTAAAATTTCATCATGTTGATCAGAATCAAAAACTTTATCACGCATAATGAGCGGACGAGCCTGCAATAAATAAACCCCATCATTAGTAACACCAAATTCAACATCCAGGGGTTGATCCGGGATCAGAGATTCGAGTTCATTCAGAAGCGAAATAACCCCGGAAATTTCATCCGGTACATTAACTTTTGCACCTTTCGCGTAATAATAGGTTCTGGTATTTTTTCCTGAAGTAACTGCGGTGGTATCGGTTCCGTCGGTCCATTCTATGACTCTGTATGGGGCCCCTGAGACTGCATCCGCCGTAAAAGCCACACCTGATCGAAGTACACCATCCAGCATCGGCTGAATCAAAATTTCGTCGAGTTCACTGGCCTGATCTCCAAAAGAAGTTATAACCTGATTTATTGCATTATCGAGCTCATCTCGACCATTTACATTCAGAATCGAGTCGTAATATCCTGCTAACGACTCAAGTGCACTATCTTCTGACGCACCGCTGGAACGGACAATTAATGCCCCATTTGCCCAGGAGTTGGCTAAAATTGTATCCAATACCGACTTAGAGGATTGATTCCATTGTCCGAGATTAAAAAAATGCAACGGAAGTACCGAAGCAGATTTAACCAGGGGGGTTAACAATTCAAGCGTTCTCGCTTTAGAGGCTAATTTGATTGTTTGTTTCGCCATTCGTATCTGAAAAATTGTAAACTCATGAATACTTAGCCATTGTAAGATCCGGCTACTGGACCATCCCCAATTCTTTTAACTGCCTTATTAATTCTAAAAAAGTCTCTGTTTCACCCATCGTTGGATTATACATTAGTCGAATATCCGGATTTTTCGGAAAATCCACCTTCAAATCTACACCGGCCACATTGGTTATTTCGTCACGCTCAAGTCGTTGATAAATACCTTTCGTATCGCGTCGACGCAATTCGTCTAATGGGACATCCAGAAAAATTTCACAATATCCGGGTAAATTATCCCGGTTCCATTGATGAACTTCATCAAATAATGATATGGTAGCAATAGCAACATCAAATCCCTGATCGGATAACATTTTGCACATTTTCGAATACCGCATGGCAAGAGCTAAACGATCGTCCCGAGTATGAGCTTTCACCGCTCCTACAACAGCTCGAATTTCATCTCCATCAAGTTGAATGATACTACGACCCTGATCTCTGAGATGATTTACAAGCATATTGCACATCGTGCTCTTGCCGGAATCCGAAAGTCCGGTGAGCCAGTATACATGTGCCTGATGCTTCATGATTTCAACTTTGATTAGTTTGATAGTGGATACACACTCAAAAATCAACGCATATCCTGTCAATACATCCGAAATTAATGACAATTTCGACAAGAATGCCAAACTACGAAGCTTTACAATAATTACCAATTTACAAGGTCCTCGTTTGAAGTAATTTCAAATCACTGTACATTCTTTCGTCAACAGTATGTCTTATTTAAAGTTTATCATCATGGGGCAAAAAAAAATGCCAAAAATCGCCGTTGTTGGACGCGGCGTTATCGGGTTAACTACAGCCGAATTATTACTGGATGCAGGTTATCAAGTACACATTTTAGCGAAGGATGATTTACCATATACATCGTCTATGGGTGCGGGAGCATATTGGTGGCCTCATAAAGCGTATCCGCCGGATTTGGTTGCAAGATGGTCGGGTTTTTCATACAACCGTTATCGGGATATCGCTAAAATCCCAGGATCGGGAATTAACATGCACACCCATTTTCGCTACTGTGTGAAAGATGATGAAACAAGATATGCGCTGGAATTGACCGATAAATGGAGTATGATCGATCAAAATGACGTTGATTTTAAAATTACGGAAGCTTTTCAATGTGTTGTCCCCCTTATTGATGTTCCGGTTTATATGCCATGGCTTCTAAGTCGAGTGCTGGAAAAGGGTGCTGAATTATTAGTCCACGAGTTGGCGTCCATATCGGATGTTCCGGTAGATTATGATATCATAATCAATTGTAGTGGATTAGGTGCCAAAACGTTGGTTAACGATTCTTCAGTCTTTCCAATTCGCGGACAAATTGTGCGCCTGGAGCGTCCCGAGCACATTAATAATTCATATCGGGTTGTACACGAGCCCCCCGGACTGACTCTTATTTTACCAAGATCGGGGGATCTACTTTTGGGTGGAACTACTTCTGACAGCGATTTTAATACTGATCCGAGTGACGACGATACTCAGGAAATCATAAATCGGTGTGCGAGGGTATTACCGGAGCTAAAAAACTTAAAGGTGCTTGGATCACAGGCGGCGCTTAGACCGGGAAGAGAGACAGTTAGACTCGAAGCGGAATTTCTTAAAAATGGAAAAGTGCTCATTCACAACTATGGTCACGGTGGTTCAGGTTATACCATTGGTTATGGATGTGCAAATGATGTTTTGGAGATAGTAAATGGATTATAAATAATCAGTCTACCACTGATCTTCTAACATATGAATGCTTTCATCAACCCCACTCCAGTCCTTCGGTGCACCATTGATCATTAATTGAGCCGATCGTTTCAGGAATATTGTAGCGGCTTTGTCCTTCGGATTTTTCTGTAGGACATCATTGAATAACACACTAGCATTCGTAAAGTTCTTTTTGTAAAATTCCCGGAGCCCGGACTCAAATGACTCGATTGTCCCCAATTCAAGCTGCATTTGATCGTCATCATCACCTTCCACAATACCATACACATCCAAAACGGTATTCTTTCCTTTGACACGTGTTTTGCCCAGGTATCTGAAATGCAAATCGTCAGATTCTGTCAATGCCTCCCTAACTTCAGAGCTAATAATCACACGGCTATCAAACAATTTTGTAAGTCCTTCAAGACGTGATGCTGTATTAACGACATCCGAAATCACGGTACCTTCCATTCGTTGCTCTTCACCAATAATTCCAAGCATCAAATCTCCGGTGTGGATACCGGTTCCTGTGATAATTTGATCCAGCCCTTTTTT
>DLXM01000015.1 GCA_003448835.1 Bacteroidota bacterium
TCTGAGCTCCGATCGCGCTCCTAAAGATGTACCCGATATAGAGGAACGGCTTATTTCAAGATTCAATTGGGGATTGACTGCAGACATTCAAATGCCGGATTTTGAAACTCGTTATGCAATTCTTGAATATAAAGCACATGATAATGGCATCGAATTCGAACCTGAAATTTTCGAATTCATCGCTCATAATTTCAAGTCCAGTGTGCGGGATATGGAAGGTGCCATTATTAAATTATTGGCTACTTCATCACTCCAGAAAATTGACCGAATTGACCTTGGAATTGCAAAACACGTTCTTAAGGACATGGTCAAAGAGACCAAAAAACACATATCAATTGAGTTGATTCAAAATCAGGTTTCTGAATATTTCGGCATTGACGCGAATAAAGTGCGTGAAAAAACCAGGAAACAAGAAATTGTTGAAGCCAGACAAATTGCGATGTACCTTTCAAAGCAAATGACCAAAAGCAGTCTAAAAACGATTGGACTCCATTTTGGTGGACGTGATCATTCCACTGTAATTCATGCCATTACTTCTGTTGAAGATCGCTTAAAAAATCCAAAACACTCCAGAATCATAAAAGACATCCAACACAAAATAGAATTGGCAAGTATCTGACAACTACATGACAAATCATATTGTTTTGGCTCTTGGCACCAGTTTGGGTGACAGAAAGAAAAATCTGATTGATGCAAGTAAGTTTATTGAGTCAATTACTCAACCGATCTTGTTAAAATCATCGATTTGGGAGACTGATCCGGTTGGAGCGGCGAAAAATATTTTTTTTAACTCCGTAGTCTCTGCATCATATTCCGGTACAGCTGATGAACTTATCACATCAATCAAAGATTTTGAACTTGAATACGGACGCGATATGTCCGCCCCAAAATGGAGTGACCGATTAATCGATATCGACATAATAACATTTGGGCAAAAGTATTCTATTGGTTCAAACCTGGAAATCCCCCATCCACAATACAAAAACAGATTATTCGTCTTGAAACCACTTCAGGAAATATTTCCGAACTGGATGGACCCTCTTTCCGGTGATCATATTGATGAATTAATTTTTAAAGCAGCTCCATTACACCTTTCTAAAAAGTCGTTAAAGTGGTAGATTGACCGCGTGAATCATTTTGAATTTATAGCAATAGAAGGTGTAATTGGTGCAGGTAAAACCTCACTGGCAAGATTGTTGTCTCAACGTCACAATGCACGTTTGGTATTAGAAGAATTTGAAGACAATCCCTTTCTTCCAAAATTTTATCAGGATCGAACTCGTTATGCTTTTCAAACGCAGTTATCTTTTCTGGCAAGCCGTTTTAATCAACAAAAAAGTCTAACCAGTAAAGACCTTTTTTCTGATTTTTTGATTTCCGATTATTTATTCGATAAGGATCGAATATTTGCCCGGTTAAATCTTGGTGAAGATGAAATGGCATTGTATGATCGGATTTACAATATTATGAGCGGTATAGCTGCTAAACCTGATCTTGTGATATTCATACAATGTTCTGTTGAAAAACTACTTCAAAATATCTACAAACGTGGTAGAGATTACGAAATGGATATGTCTATCGACTATCTGGAGGAATTAAATGATGCATACAATCACTTTTTTTACCACTACGACAGATCCCCCCTTCTAATTATAAATGCAAATGAAATTGATTTTGTAAACAATGAGGATCATCTATCCTATATTGAAAATCACATTTTTGTTGAACCATTCAAAAGTCAACGTACCCAAATTCATCCCCGATAGTACTCAGGATTTCGATATTGAATCCATCTTCGTTTATCATCGTATATTGATTTCAAATATGATGTAAAACAACTTCAAATATATCGCGGAAACTGTACAATTTCCTTAGCTTTACGTATCATTCATATCATGAAATTCATTCTATACTTTTTATTTTTTTATATCACTTTTCGGTTAATTCGAAGATTATTATTTGGACCTCGCCCTACTAAACGTGTTTACGTAAACTGGGGTACAAACACAACGAATGAGAGTCCATTTGGATTTAATAATCAACGACATACTGATGAATCCACCAATACCTCAGAACCACGGGTTGGACAATTCGGGAGGAATAACGGACCATCAGTTGAACCAAAAAAACTCAACAACGTTGAGGACGCAGATTTCGAAGAAATTAAATCCTAAATCTTATCTATTATGAAAAAAAACGTAGGGTCTGTCGATAAAATCATCCGTTATATACTTGCCATCGTACTTGTAGCTCTTTATTACTTCGGCACGGTAACCGGCGTTTGGGGCACTGTAGCTTTGGTTGCAGCAGCAGTATTAGTCTTGACGAGTATGTTTAGCTTTTGTGGTGTTTATGCCATCTTTGGAATGAATACCTGCAAAGTACCAGAGACCAAATAGTACACTTAATGGCCCATTAACCCGTGACCTGAGTTCACATTACCACTCAGGTCCGGACTTATCATTGGTATTCCCAGAGATAAGCCTCTTAAAATGAGTATAATTGCCACAGCAGCAGTTATATAGGGAAATATTTTTGATAATTTTTGACGTCTGTCTGAATTCAAGAATCCAGTCATCAATGATACAAATAACATTACCGGCAAGGTGCCAAGCCCAAAAAGCGCCATAAACAAACTACTTTCAACAGGATTCCCCATACCTATTGCTCCAACCAATGCTAGGTAAACAAATCCACATGGTAATAAACCATTTAAGAGTCCGATAAAAAAAAGTGATATTAATGATCCATTTTTAAATAGCTTTTTAAATGGAGTTTTCAGAAAATCAGGCCAGTTTACCGGTTTAGCATGAATTACTTTGGATGTAATTGAAGCAGGAAGGAGTACATATACCAGCAATATCACACCGGCAAAAATTGATACCCACTCCTGGAGTCCTATTAACGAAAATCCGATCCCAAAAAGACCCAGAATCAACCCCATTAAGGCATAGGTTACTACTCTACCGAGATTATAAAGCACTCTACCGGTAATCCACATACTTCTGGAACTATCTACTCCAGGTAATGCCAACGCAATTGGACCACACATCCCGGCACAATGAATACTTCCAAATAGTCCAAAAACAAAACCAGTCCACACAATCATGTGTTCCATTTTGTTACCTCAAAAAAATTGGAAACTCGGAATAATATTCTTTCCCTTCTGACGCTACTTTTACCTGTAATTCCCATTTACCCTTCGCAAGTGTTTCTAACGAGATAGAATGGATCCCATCGTCATTTAAAGCAACGTCATACGTTTGGTCCATGGATGCATCGGATGCTCTATACATGGTAACGGTGCCGGTGACCTCTGACCGTTTCAGTTCTTCAGGAATTCGAATCATTAACTGGTTCTCTTCAATTTCCCATGAAATTTGTTCCGACAAACCCAAAGAATTAGATTCCCGATCAATTTGATCCTGATAGACCAGCGTTTCACTGTAATACTCGGGCACGACCAGATCAAAATTTACCGTAAAGGTAAAAAATACAAAGCTTAACGTAGCACCAACAAAGATGATATACGCTACAATGATTCCATACGGCCACATACGTTCGGGCTTATTTTCAGATGAATTATTTAAAGCTGTTTGTTTCATATTTTTAATTTCTGGGACCAAGGAATCCGGAATTTACTGTTTGAATTAGCTCACCATCTTTATACACCCCAAAACTGACAAGAGTCTGTGCACCCGTCAAATCACTTTTTTGCAAGAAAACCATTAGTTTTTTCTCAATCTGTTGCTGACCCGGAATCGGTTCAAGTTCACCAAGATGTTGAATCTCCCCGGCAGGACTCAGCAATCGTAATTCAACGTTCATTTCATTAAATGTCTTGTTAAAAAACCTCACGTTATAAATATTTGAAATTCTATCTCCGGGAAGTTCACTAAATAATGTTCCCGGTTGTCTGAGTATCACAGTATTTACTTCAGCCCTGGTAAATAACAAGTATGTAAACACTGTAAACAATATCACAAAGACACTAAAATAAGCTGCAATTCGAGGAGTAAAAAACCGTGCAACCGTTGAATTTGCAACAGCATTGTACGAAGTATGTGTTATGAGTTTTTCCGGTCTTCCAATTTTAACCATAACGTCATCACAGGCATCCATACACGCGGTACAGTTGATACATTCAAGCTGAATCCCATTTCGTATGTCAATCCCGGTTGGACAAACTTTAACGCATTGTTCACAATCAATACAATCACCATAACTTGAAACCTCGGGACCATTTTTAGGGAAATCACTGACTTTCCCATCAATTTTCTTACGATCACCCACTTTTGCCCGGTCCTCTCCCCGACTAAAATCGTATGTTACTGCCAGGCTATCGTTATCGACCAAAACGGACTGAAAACGACCATACGGACATGCAACTATGCATACTTGTTCCCTGAAATGAGCAAATACACCGTAAAACACTAAGCTGAACAAGGAAATTGCCAGAAATCCGGTTATGTGTTCTGATGGAGGTGCTGTAACAATCGCAAAAAGTTCATCTTTCCCAATTACATAAGCCAAAAATGTATTGGCAATCAGGAATGAAAGTCCAAAGAAAATGATATGTTTAAATCCTTTTTTTAGGATTTTATCCCTGTTCCATGGCGAATTAGCT
>DLXM01000212.1 GCA_003448835.1 Bacteroidota bacterium
CACCACATTACAAATTATTAACGGTCAATTTGCATGACCCTGTGTTTTTTGGAACTGCCCGCCGATGTAAACTCACATCAAGGGATAGATACTTTGAAGCCCTGAATCAGGCAAAAAAACTAGGATTTGATGATGCATTACTGACAGTTGAGGAAGGATTTGTGAGCGAGTCGTGCATTGCCAATATTTTATGGGTTAAAGATGATGTGTTTTATACACCCAACCCAACATCGGGACAACTATTAGGATTGGGAATTGAGTACTTTTCGAATGTATTGGATTCAAATGGTTATACCATAGTTCCTGGAAAATTTAAGGTCGATTCAGTTTTGGATTCCGACATGGCATGGATTATAAATTCAGTTCGAGGACCCATTCCAATCGAAAAGATCGATGATCATGAAAAACCGGTAATTGGTTTGATTTCTGAATTGATCGATGATTTATTTTGGAGGAATATCCCATAATGAATTCATACGTAATCAACATGGAATCCCGCGAAGAGCTCATCGATATTGTTAGGGGAAATGGAGATCAAAACCCATTAATATTTTTGGATTCTCAGCTACCCGAACATCCGTCTAATAAGAATTCCTGGCTTTTTAATGGCTTTGAGCGCATATTGACGTATAAAAATGGGATTGCGACTCAAATCGATGGGTCTGGCAACAAAGTGAGTTCCGTTAAATTGGATCCGTGGGAAGCGTTGACAACTTTTCGAAAAGAATACCCTGGTTATCACTGTGGATATTTTGGGTACGATCTTAAAAATTATTCCGAAGAGTTAATTTCGAGGAATGCCGATGTGATTGGGATGCCGGAATTTTGGATTGGAAGGGCATCGAAGATTTATTGTTATTCAGTAGGGGATGGTGAGGAATTGAAAAAAGTGCAATCAAATCGAGTAATTGAAAATGAATCGAAACCATCTTTTCGGGTTGATTTTAAAAAAATCATATCGAAGCAAGAGTATCTTGATAAGATTAAAGCCGCTCAGAAATTGATCCATGATGGTGACATTTATGAAGTGAATTTATCCCATCAGATTGAGGCTGAGTTTGAGGGGTCACCGGTCGATTTATATCAGTCAATGTATCACCGTGGACCGGTTCCGTATGCAGCGTATCTAAATTTGGGTGACATAGTTGTGTGTTGTGCATCACCTGAACGGTTTTTAAAGAAAAACGGTAAAAATTTGATTTCGGATCCAATAAAAGGAACCCGTCCGCGGGGAGAGAATGAAATTTCGGATTCCCGGATTAAAAAAGAGTTATTTGAATCGGAAAAGGACAAAGCTGAAAATCTGATGATAGTTGATCTGGTTCGAAATGATTTGAGTCGGGTTAGTAAACAGGGAAGTGTTCGGGTGACTTCTTTATTTGATGTGCAGAGTTTTGGTACGGTTCATCAACTGGTATCAAGAGTTGAAAGCGAAATAAGTGATAATGTCACCCAGGAACAGGCCATATCGAATTGTTTTCCAATGGGATCGATGACGGGAGCTCCCAAAATCCGGGCAATGGAAGTGATTGATGAACTTGAAAATTATCACAGAGGAATATATTCAGGTGCCATCGGATTTTTTGATCCGGCAGGGGATTTCAATTTTAATGTGGTGATACGTTCAGCAATAATCAAGAAAAATAATCTATGGTATTCGGCTGGTGGAGCAATTACCAGCGACTCGGAACCGAATCAGGAGTGGATTGAAACACTGGTCAAAATCCGTGCGTTAGGCCTGGATTTAAGCGAGTTTGAGTAAAATTGTCGAATTACACAGGTAGAAATTGATATATGGGTTCCATTTAGTATACCATTCCCGATTGTTGCGATTCCTGGAACTAAAAGACCAGTTATGATTGAATTCGTGAATCAATCTTGTGAATCAAGATATTATCTCGTATATTTGGAGTCTTGATCAGATCAAAAATTTTAGGTAAAAAATATGAAAAAAGGTATACATCCTGACTACAAAGAACTCACTGTTGAAATGAGTGACGGATCTTCTGTGGTTACTCGTAGCACAATGAAAGTCAAAGATGGTGTTTACAAAACTGAAGTTGATTCAAAAAACCATCCTTTCTATATCGGTAGTGATCGTATGATTGCAGCTGCTGGTCGTGTTGATAAATTCAATAAGAAATACGGTAAGAAGTAGGCAATTATTTCTCATTTTTGGGAAGGGATGTCGTTTCACGGCATCCCTTTTCTTTTTTATAGCTACTAGCTTCGTCGGAAATCTCAGATTCTAATTATGTTGAATAATGAAAATTGAATCATTTGTGGTCAATCCATTTCAAGAGAACACTTACGTTCTGATTAACGATGGGAAGGCTCTCATCTTTGATCCGGGTTATTTTCAACCGGGTGAGTTTAAGTGGTTATTGCAGTTACTTNNTGCTTAGACCATGTTTTCGGTATCGATATGGTTCGTAATCGATTCGACATCCCGGTTTATCTACATCCTGATGACTTTATCTTTTGGGATCATTATGCTATGATGGGACAAAAATATGGCTTCGACCTCAAACCTTTTGATTTTCAACCGATTCCATTTGAAGAGGGCAAATTAACCATGTGTGGAGTCAATTTTGAGCTATTGTTTACTCCGGGCCACGCACCAGGACATCTTTCATTTTATATTTCGGAGCTCAAAACCGTAATATCCGGGGATGCTTTATTTCGTGAAACGATCGGACGGACGGACCTTCAGTTTGGGGATTTTAAAGTGCTGGAGAATTCGATACGAACAAAATTATATACACTTCCGGATGAGACAAAAGTGCTAAGTGGACATGGTCCGGAAACGACTATTGGTCATGAGAAAAAGCATAATGGCTTCGTTAGGATTTAAACGAGTTCAGATAATATTGGACTGCAATTAATTGGAAAGCACTTAACGAATCAGAAGTGGTGCACAAAAGAAATAGAACGAGTTGGGTACATGCGTGTGTGATTGCTACACAACGTAGATACTAGAGAAGTTTTTCCAGTCTATCGATTTGAATCTGAAATCGTTCGGTATCATTAGGACGATTTAAAATCAGCTGTTTATACATCCGAATGGCTTCATCGTATTTTTTCTGCTTTTCATAAATCAGCGCTAACGTAGGAGTAGCTAGTTGATCAACTTCCGGAGTGCTATCCTGAAACTTATTTTCAAG
>DLXM01000293.1 GCA_003448835.1 Bacteroidota bacterium
AGCCACGCAGTCTACCGACGTAAATCGTGAGCAAAGCGAGCGAAAAGGGGAAGAGGGGGGCTTAGATTGTAAAAATGGCAGTTTGGGTGACGGAATGGCACATTTTCGTTATCAGAATCTGACAAAATGGATCCATCCAACTGACAAAAAAGCACAATTTTTATCAAGGTTTGGGTTTGGCACGCAGTTTGCAACTTCTTGAGTGTAACTATAAACACTAATTCCAATGGAGGAAAAAATGACACTCATTAGATATAACAAACCAAACAGAGAAATCGACAATTTTGTACCAAAAACTTTTTCTCAATTTCTGGATACCGTATTTGATGACGTATTGAACACGAATCGTCCTGTTGAAGGAAATTACTTACCTGGTTTGGATGTCAAAGAGACTGAATCTGCGTTCGAAATCGAGGTAATGTTGCCAGGAATCAACAAAGACGATATCAAAATTGATCTTGAAGATCGTGTATTGACAGTGAGCGGTGAGAGAAAATCCATCAAAGAAGAGGACAATGTGAAGTATCACTTGGTTGAGTCTCGTTATGGACGATTCAATCGAAGCCTAACGTTGCCAACCAATATCAATCGTGATTCAATTGATGCTTCCTATACAGATGGTGTCTTGAAAATTTCGATTGAGAAAGACGAAAAAGCGATCACAAAACAAATTCAGATCAAATAAATCTGAATAGCACAGACTAAGATTGAGATTAGATTAGTTTAGGTGGGGGATGTCATTCTTCAGTGAGTGGCATCCTTTTTAACCTGCTCCATCACCCACATCATTTCGCGGCCGATTTCTTTGCTTCGACGCAGATAGACTGCACGTCGTTTGGGTGTGTTGTCAGATTCTTTGGGATCTTTAAATGAGAGCGGGACACGTAGTGATGCGCCGGGAACAATTGGACAAGCTTCTGCGGCTTCATCGCAGACCATTACAGCACAAAAATTGGATTTGGGCAGTGATTCATGGGTCAATGTTTTCGAAAATCCGATTGTACTCGGAATCATACCACTGATTCTGATTTCGTAGTATGGATTTGATGCTACATTGTCCGGAGCATTGATCTCAAATCCACATTCGGCAAGTGCCTCGACAGTGTGAGGATGCATTGCCGTTGATTCGGTCCCTGCTGAGTATGTTTTGATTCCCTCAATATCATAGAATTCAGCTGCAGCAGTTGCCCAATTCTGTGCCATGTGACTACGTCTGGAATTGTGGGTACATACAAAAATCAGGTCGCGATTTGAAGGGTCGGTTGACAACCAATCTGCGATTTTTGACAGTTTTTCGATACGCGATTGATCTGGTGCCGGAATGGATTCCAGTACTTCGTGCAATGTTGCGTTTAAACGTGGATAAAGCTTTTTACTCATGTCCCGAAGATAGTGTATATATGGGACATTATCATTTTAAATTAATGTTAAATCACGGGATATCTATTGTCCCATAGTGCAACAATTTTCGATGACAAACTCGACGATGTAATGGTCAGCTTCTTTGAGAGCTGCAATAGAATTATCGTCAAGTCCTTCGAGTAGCAGTTCAATATCATGAAGCCCTTGTTCACTTTTCGCGAACATACTTCGAAGGGTTGATACCAGTCCTTTGTTGTTGGCAATGCGATCTGAAAGACGGTAATACATCCAGGTTCCTTTGCGGTCTGATGTGACGATATCACGACTGCGGAGATACCCTAAATGTCGGCTAACCCGGGTTTGTGGCATGTCCAGAACGCGCTGAAAATCTGCTACACAAAGATATGGACTCGCAATGAGTAGATTTATCATTCTTAGTCGATTTTCATCTGCGAGAGATTCGAAAAGCTGTGTAATTTGTGTCATAGTACTATTATTTGTTTATTCGAATACATTAATATAATAACAATTTTGCAATAATTTTCAATTTTTTTTCATCTGATTTTCGCTTAAACACAATATTTTTAGGGCTGATTCTGTTAAGTAACCGAAAGTGATTGATCAATTATTACTATAAACTTTAAAACTATTATATATGTCTACAAGTTTGACGAAATACAGCGCTCTATTTATGCTGCTTCTCCTTGTTGTTGCCCTCAATGTCTGGGGTAATCCGTTTAATTGGGTCGTTGATGAAAATGAAACTTCTAATACCTCACTGGCATTTTTACAAGATCCAATTCCTGTTGATGATGGAAAGAAACCTGCCGACAGACCGCTTCAAAGTATGCGGGACTTTTCAAATGCTATGGTTGATATCGCTGAGGGTGCTAATCCAACTGTTGTAACTGTGTTTACCGAACGAACGATTCGACAACGAACTATTGATCCTTTTGCTGATTTCTTCGGTTTTGGTCCTCGTGGTGGGCAACCACAGCAACGTGAGTTTCGACAAGCGGGACAAGGTTCTGGCGTCATCGTATCCGCTGATGGTTATATATTGACGAACAATCATGTAATCAGTGAAGCTGATACAGTAAAAATCAGGATGATGAACAATCAGGTTTATCCTGCTACTGTGGTTGGAGCTGATCCAAATACAGATATTGCCGTACTGAAAATCGAAGGTGCTGATTTACCGTCTATGAAATTGGGTGATTCGGATGAACTTCGGGTCGGTGAGTGGATTTTGGCCATTGGTAGTCCGTTGGATGAAAACCTTGCACATACAGTTACCATGGGTATCGTGAGTGCAAAAGGGCGATCCGGCGTTGGACTCCTCGATTATGAGGATTTTATACAGACGGATGCTGCAATAAATCCAGGTAACTCAGGTGGTGCACTTATTAATCTGGATGGTGAATTAGTAGGTATTAATACCGCGATTGCATCCAGATCAGGCGGATTTCAGGGAATTGGATTTGCGATTCCGGTGAATCTTGCTCGTAATATTATGCGGTCTATCATCGAAACCGGGAAAGTAACTCGTAGTTATATTGGCATTGCACCTCAAAATATCGATGCTAACATCGCCCGTGCTTTTAATTTGAAAACACCAGAGGGTGTGCTTGTTGCGAGTGTAGTCGAAGATAGTCCGGCAGATATAGCTGGTCTTAAAGAAGGGGATGTAATACGTGAAGCAGATGGACGTAAAATGGCAAATACTGCTCAATTCCGTGGTTATATTGCTGCTCAGGCACCAGGTGATGACATTCGTTTGTCTATTCTACGTGATAATGAAGAGATAAATATCACGGTGAAAGTTACTGAGATGTCACAAGATGAAGTCATTGCTCGTGCAGGAAGTCGTGGACTTTGGGAACGAACCGGATTTGCGGTTATTGACCTCACTAATGCTAAACTGCAGGAATTAGGATTGAGATCTGGCGTTCGTGGAGTTATTGTAGATGAAATTTCTGAGGAAAGTGCTGCTTTTGCCAATAATCTGAGGAAAGATGACATTATCACTGCTGTGAATCGTCGTCCGGTTCGAAGTATTGAAGAATTTAATCAACTTGTTTCGAGCGTTGAATCCGGACAGGTTGTATTACTTCAGGTTCTACGTGGAAGAACTTCCTCATTCGTCGCTTTTGAAATAAATTAATTGCTATCTTGCTCAGAGGCCGGAAACTACATGGCAACGTATCAGGCTGCCTTAGTTACCGGCTTTTTTATTTATATCAATCCCATTTTCTGTGCAAAAGCTGAACATACTATTCGAAGATAATCATGTAATCGTAGTCGATAAACCGGTAAATATTGCGGTTCAGGCTGATGAATCCGGTGATGTGGATCTTCAAACTATGCTGAAGGATTACATAGCCCGGGAGTACAACAAACCGGGTAATGTTTTCTTAGGGATTGTACATCGTTTGGATCGTCCCGTTGGTGGATTGATGGTGTTTGCGAGAACTTCAAAAGGTGCATCTCGTTTATCTGATAGTATTCGCCGTTTTGAAATGGATAAGATCTATCATGCAGTTGTTCAAGGGAAGGCTCCGGATAAAGGGACGCTTGTGCATTGGCTGGTTAAGGATGCCGCCAGGAATATGGTAACTGCTCACGATAAAATGGTCAAGGACTCCAAAGAAGCAGTTTTGCATTATGAGCGCGTGGCGTTTAGTGAGGGATTATCACTATTGAAAATAGATCTCGAAACCGGTCGTCCGCATCAAATCCGGGTACAATGTAAAGCAATGGGACATCCAATCTGGGGTGATCAGCGCTATAATGAAGATGCTAAAGTTGGTCAGCAAATTGCGTTGAGAGCTACTTCGCTCAGCTTTCCTCACCCAACCACAAAAGAGCGATTGAAATTCAATCTTGAGCTTCCCAACGCTCAACCATGGGGCAAGCTGAAACGCTAATCAAATATCAAGATGCGCTATAGCGATCGGATAAAATGATTGAAGATTGGTGGTTTCGATAGATTCGAAGTGATAGTATTGCCAGTGAATTAATGTTCCATCAACGCAATTTAGTTTTATTGAGCGTTTTAAAACTTATGATTCATGGTACTAAAAACTAAATTTGCACTGTTACTTAGTTTGTGAAACCCTACACAATGCGGACCAACAATCGTGGTGTCAGTCGACTTTCTCAACCTGTTCGAGGAAATCTTCAGGATTTAGAAATCCGATGACTCTAGCACTTTTGACTTCTTGTCCGTCACTACCAATAAATGCGATTGTCGGTACTCCAATGATTTCGAATTGCTGGCGAAGAAGTTCAGATTCCTCCGAATCGAAATTGGTCAAATCCACTTTGAATCGTTTAAATTCATCCAATGCTGTGATAACGCCCTCATCCACAAAGGTAACCTGATCTAATTCCAGACAAGGTATGCACCAGTCAGCATAGAAATCCAACACAATAAGTGAACCTTCAGCAAGTGCCAATTCGTAGGCTTCACTGCTGTATGGAGTCCATTCAACGCTTGGTTTCGTCAGGTTTTGAACCATCAACACTCCAAAAACGATAGATACCACACCCACCAACATTTTTACAGCCTGGAAACCTTTTTTGTCACGACCACTGCGTTCCAGGAACCCAAGATATATCCCACCTAAGAGTAGGGTTGCGGCTAAAATCCACGGGGTCAGTTTTGCAAAGAATGCAAGTCCGATGTAAAATAATCCGACGCCCACGAGGACAATTCCGAATACTTTTTTGACCCAAATCATCCAGACACCGGATTTTGGTAGTTTTTGAAGTAATCCCGAGAATGTACCCAGAATCAAATATGGGAATCCTAGTCCAAGTGACAGGATAAAAAATGACCAGAATCCAAAAAACGGGTCTCCGTTGGCACCGACAAATGCGAGCAGTGCGATGATAGGCGGACCAATACATGGGGCAGCAAATACACCCACGACAAGTCCTGAAACATAAACTCCGATAAAACCGGAGGCACTTTGTCCGCCAAGTTTACTTGTAATCCAGTATGGCATCTGGATTTCATAGAGGCCGAACATGCTGAGTGCGAGACCCATCAACAGGAGACCGATGATTGCAAGAACAACTGGACTCTGAAGCGCAGAACCGAATAGTCCGCCACTCAATGCTGCAACCACCCCTAGCACGCTGTACATTGTTGCTATTCCAAGTACATATGTGAGTGCTTTCAAGAAAACCCGAGCCATGTTGGTATCGGTTTGTCCACCAAAAATGGATACTGTTACCGAGATCATTGGATACACACAGGGTGTAAGATTGAGGGCTAATCCGATGAAGAAAATGGCCACAAATGCCCAGAATAGTCCACTTTCGTCAATCAATGAGGCAATTTGATTTTGTTCGCCGGCCTGGTCAAAGGTTACAAAATTACCACTACCAGGCTCGTAACTTTCAAAAGCGGTAATGTCGGTAGTTGTGACTTCATCCGGAGAGTCCGTTATACGAATGGAAAAACTTACAGGAATGTTGGATGGTGCAAGGCAAACCTGATCGTCGCACGCCTGTACTCGAAGTGATCCTGAAATCTCGAAATCGCCGACAGTTGCGTCCTGAGCAACATCAAAGCTTAAAAAAATAGGTGATTCACCTTCATAGACGTGTAGTAATTGTCCCTGTGCGAAGGAGAACTCAAATTCTATGTAAGGTGGATATTGAATGTCCCGGGGTTGAATTGCATCCGGAAGATCCAGATTCAAGGTTGTACCGATGAGCCATTCGAGAGTCGGACGATTCGCGTTTATGTGCCATCCATCATCAATATTCATCACTACAACAGCCTGAAATGATTCTCCGGCAAGTACTGCTGTTTGGGATGTTTCGGTAGTTACTTGTAATTTCGATGCACTGGTTACTGGCTGTGCGTGAAGCAGGGATACGTTTAGCGCCAGAACGACAATACTAAGTAGCGCAAGTATGTTTCGGAATTTCATAAGCTGAATGATATCTCTGAGAATGATTTTAGAATAATATCTTTTTGAATTCTGATGACTGTCAACCAGCATATTTGTGAATAAATTTCACAATTGCATCAGTTTTATTTGTTAGCACTATTTACGTACTCTTCAAATGTGGACGTTTTGAATGATTCAGTTCCAACATAAGAAAGCAGATTGCTGTACATCGAGGCATCCATAAATCCTGGTTGAAATCCAAGTGGATCACCGTTTGTATCTACGAATACCGTGGTTGGAAACGAGCTGACTCCAAAAGCTGCTGCGAGTTCCGATTCTGTCATCGTTTCACCGTTAAATACGACTTGTCTTTCAGACTCTGCATCGATACGAACCAAATAAAACAGATCATCCACAGTTGTTTTTACAATTTCGGTAGGATGTGTTTCGGCTGCCATTTTTCGGCAATATCCACACCAGACAGCATATACTTCAACCAACACTTTTTTGCCATGTTGTTTAGCCAGAGACTGAGCTTCTTCCATACTGTAAATTTTGGATCCAGTCCAGGTCGGCCAACCATCGTCAGCATTGCCGGATTTAAGGTCGAGTCCTAATAGAGATGCTTCTCGTTCGTTCATCGCCTCGATCGGAGTGGATTCAATAGCTTGCTTCTGCTCGTTGGGGGTGTTACCACTGCACGCGGTTAACAATAAGAACATGATTAATAACATAGAGTTGATTTTCATGGGTCTGAAGTCAGTTTGATAGATTTAATTTTGCTGTCAAAAATACTGAGAAAAATAGATTTAAATTGTAAAGAATCATCATTTTGAGTTCTAAGATAGTATTGGTGCCAATCCGTAAGATTATTTGATGTCATACTGACAGCTTTAATGGATTCATGGCGACATTTTGGCAGTAAATGTGCTAAAAATTGATTTGGTATGATTTGTGCAATAATTCAATTAAACAAAAAGGGCATCTATTTTATCTAATCTCGATCGATTTTTGAAACGAGAATGATTCGAATGGATGTCAAACATAACGCAAATTCCGGTTGATTCGTTTGCGATTTTCCTACCGGATATGCGAAAACCGATTTTACAACGATATTATTATGAATTTTAACAAGTTTACTATCAAAGCGCAGGAAGCAGTTCAAGGTGCTTTGGAACTTGCTGCATCCCGCAATCATCAGGCACTGGAACCTGTTCATTTGCTGAATTCCTTGATGAAGGATCAGCAGGGTGTGACTATTACGATTTTGAAAAAAATGGAGGTTTCGGTTCAGCGGGTGGCTGCTGAGCTGGATAAAATGCTCAAGAAGTTACCGGTTGTACAGGGAGCCGCTGTATCCGGACAGTATCTGTCGAATACGTCCAAAGCATTGATGGATATTGCTATGAAATCGGCCGAGGAGATGGGCGATGACTACATCAGCACCGAACATTTATTTCTTGCTGTGTTGAAGCAAAGCGGGGACGTGAGCACGTTATTGAAAGCTGAGGGTGTGACTGAAGAGGCAGTGTTGAATGTGTTGAAAACGGTGCGTGGAAATACCAAAGTGGACGATCCGAATGCTGAGGGACGATATCAGTCGTTGAAAAAATATGCGCGGGACCTGAATGAACTTGCCGAGAAAAATAAACTTGATCCTGTGATTGGACGGGACCAGGAAATTCGACGTGTGATGCAGATTTTGAGTCGACGTACCAAGAATAATCCTGTGCTGATCGGTGAGCCGGGTGTGGGTAAAACGGCTATCGCTGAGGGACTGGCATTGCGAATTGTTAAAGGTGATGTTCCCGAGGGACTCAAAACCAAACGTGTAGTTGCCCTGGATATGGGAGCGCTGATTGCCGGAACTAAATTCCGTGGCGAGTTTGAAGAACGATTGAAAGCGGTTGTGAAAGAAGTGACGGATTCGAATGGTGAGTTGATTCTGTTCATCGATGAAATCCATACGTTGGTTGGAGCCGGTGCAGCGGAAGGAGCAATGGATGCAGCAAACATCCTCAAGCCGGCTCTTGCACGTGGAGAAATGCATGCCATTGGAGCTACGACGTTGACTGAATACCGAAAGTATATCGAGAAGGATAAAGCACTGGAGCGACGATTGCAGACCGTTGTGGTAGGCGAACCATCCGTAGAGGATACGGTTTCAATCTTGCGTGGACTCAAAGAACGCTATGAATTGCATCATGGGGTACGCATAACTGATGAGGCCATCGTGGCTGCGGCTGAGTTGTCGGACAGATATATAAGTGACAGATTTCTTCCAGATAAAGCGATTGATTTGATTGATGAAGCAGCCTCCCGTTTGAGGATTCAAATTGACTCTATGCCTGAGGAGTTGGATCAAATTGATCGGCAAATTCGTCAACTTGAAATCGAACGCGAAGCTCTGAAACGTGAAAAAGACTCAAGTAAAACGGATCAAATCAATAAAGAATTAGCCGATTTACAGGAGAAATATCAGGAATTGGCTACTCGCTGGAATAGTGAGAAGGAGATGATCCAGAATATTCAGGGTATGAAACAGGCAGTTGAGTCCGCCCGAAATGAAGCCGACAAAGCCGAGCGAAGTGGCAATTATGAAAAAGTTGCTGAGTTACGATATGGTACTATAAATCGCCTTGAAAAGGAAATGGCTGATGAACAACGAAAGCTTGTGGATATGCAGGGTGACAAGGCAATGCTCAAGGAGGAAGTTTATGCTGAGGAAATCGCAGATATAGTGTCGCGATGGACCGGTATTCCCGTTCGGAAAATGCTTCAGGGCGAGCGTCAGAAATTATTGATGCTCGAGAAGGAATTGCATAAACGAGTCGTTGGGCAGGATGTGGCTATTGAAGCGGTTGCTAATGCTGTTCGTAGATCTCGTGCCGGACTACAGGATGAAGATCGTCCGATTGGATCGTTCATTTTCATGGGATCTACCGGGGTTGGTAAAACTGAACTGGCTCGAACACTGGCTTCGTTTTTGTTCAATGATGACAATGCGATGGTGCGTATCGACATGAGTGAGTATATGGAACGACACAGTGTGAGTCGTTTGGTTGGAGCGCCTCCGGGGTATGTGGGTTATGATGAAGGTGGACAGTTAACGGAGGCTGTTCGACGCCATCCTTATTCGGTGGTTCTTCTGGATGAAATCGAAAAAGCACATCCTGATGTGTTTAATGTCTTGCTTCAGGTACTGGATGACGGACGGTTGACCGATAACAAAGGTGTGACTGTGAATTTCAAGAATACGATTATCATTATGACCAGTAATATCGGGTCACACATGATACAAAAGCGAATTCAGGAGTCCGGAGGGACACTTAGTGATGAGGTTTATGAAGAGTTGCAAAAATCCCTGTATGAACAACTGAAACAAACGATTCGTCCGGAGTTTTTGAATCGAATTGATGATGTGATCGTGTTTCATCCACTTGGAAAAGAGCAATTACGTCATATTGTGGACATCCAGTTACTACGAGTGTACGATATGGTAGCAAAACAAAATATTCGATTGGTGGTGCCACAATTGGTTAAAGACTGGTTGGCAGAGAGGGGATATGATCCGCTATTTGGGGCTCGTCCTTTAAAACGATTGATTCAAACACAGTTGGTAAACAAATTGGCGACGGTATTGCTGATGCGTGAGAGCACAGACAATGTGGAATTCGAAGTGGCGATTAATAAAGGTGGTGAATCGCTGGAGTTTGTGGAAATATTTTCTGATGTCTCGAGCTGGGCTGGAAAATAAATACAATTTTTTCACAGATTTTAATCTGCAAATATGATGCTTAAGTAGTAATTTGCTAAGATATTGTAATTTTCTGTGTGAATTTATCGGGCACGAATTTATTTTTTCGCTTGTTAAGACACAAAGATCAATCAAATTGAGATTAAATCGATAACTAAATAATTTATTTATGGCTACGAGAAAAGAACGTCACCAGTCAAAAACCGGCAAAAAATCATCACTTCCACTTTTTGGCATAGTTGGTGTCGTTGTGGCCGTAATCGCAGTTGGAGCCTGGTATTTTGCTAAACCATCCACTGACGAATCACCAACGGTTGGAAGTATTTCGGAAACTGCTGAAATTCAGGGAGACTGGGGCATGGGTAATCCGGATGCCAAATTGACCATAATCGAATATGGTGATTTTCAGTGTCCCGCATGTGGATTTTACCATCCGATTGTTAAAGAATTGATGGAAGAATTCAACGATGATGTGTATTTCATATT
>DLXM01000030.1 GCA_003448835.1 Bacteroidota bacterium
TGTCCCAGATTCCATGGTGACGGTCCGGTAATATTTTGATAAAATTGATTCGTAAAAGGAGCAAAATTTCCCCTTCCTCCTACTTGAGGATTCAATTCTGACTCTACGTAGGTAGCGAGACCCTCTCTGAATCCGGGTGGTGTGAGTCCATGATTTGAGCGCGCAATGTCGGGTGAAAAAATGGAAAGAAAACGTGTAAATCCGTTTGTACCAAATTCGGAAAACTGAAGTGCGTGAGCTAGTTCGTGGGATAAGAGCCCATCTAGCCGATCTGAACCAACGTGGTTTAGGATTTTTCCGGAGATTGGGGGTGCTTCAATTTCCATTCTGAAATGGAGGGTCGAGATATAGCCGTTACCATTATCATTGTATCCATTAATAATGACCGGGTAGTTTTTGAGTTGACCACCGATCAGGTCTTGAATTTCCGGGTATCTTTTTTCAAGAATATTGACGGTTCGATGTGCGAGATCGTCGAGTCCCTCGTGATAAATAACTCGAAAATGCTCACTTTGAATTTCGAACCACTCTAATTTTGGTCGATGAACCGTATCATAAAATTGAGCCTGGGATAGCGACGGGATAAATAGGCAGAAAAAAATCAGAAAAATAACAGGAATTGGTAGTTTTGAACTGGTTTTCGGGCGGATTGGTAGATTATGGCTTCGAATAATCACAAAACGGTACTTGTCTATCAGTTTTTGTGTGCAATTCAACCCGGGTCGATTGATTTTTATACTAGTGAGACCTGGATGTTTTACATACTTTTGTGAACTAGTCATAAAACGTCTTGTATAAATTATTAAATTCCGACGGTGTAGTCCTACTCAATTGATAATAAGGAGAAAAAGAACATGAGACTTGTCGTCTTACGCAGATTATTTACAATATCGTCACTATTAATTTTGGGCCTTGCTCATACAATACAGGCTCAACAGAATATTTTTGGGGTTGAGGATGTAACTTTGGAGGACTATCTACCCAAAGATGTCACATACAATCCAGATATTCCAACTCCTCAGGAAATTATTGGATTTGAAGTTGGTTTCAGACACGTTCGCCATGATCAATTAGTCAGTTATATGTATGCATTGGCCGAAGCTTCTGACCGGATTACGATTCGGGAATATGCGCGGACTCATGGATTTCGTCCGTTGTTGTTGTTAACGGTGACGTCGCCTGAAAACCATGGTCGGATTGATGAAATTCGGGTAAATCACGTGAAGTTGGTTGATCCGAATTTATCGGGGGATTTAAATGTTGAAAACATGCCCGTGGTTGTGTGGCAGGGGTTCAGTGTTCATGGGAATGAGCCGAGTGGGGCGAATGCGAGTATGTTGACAGCGTATTATTTGGCTGCTGCAGAGGGTCCATTTATTGTTAAAATGCTAAGCGAGTCAGTGGTTTTGTTGGATCCTTCTATTAATCCGGATGGATTAGACCGATTTGCGCANNCATTGGGCGAATATGCACGTGGGTAAAAATAAAATTTCAGATCCGAATCATCGTGAGCATTTAGAGGTTTGGCCAAATGGTCGGACAAATCATTATTGGTTTGATTTGAATCGTGATTATATGCCATTGCAGCATCCGGAGAGCCGTGGGAGGCTTGAGATGTTCCATGCGTGGAAGCCGAACATTTATAATGATTTTCATGAAATGGGGACGAATTCTTCATTTTTCTTTCAGCCGGGCATACCGAGTCGGAATCATCCGTTGACTCCGGAACGTGCTTTTGAGCTTCATCATCTTATTGCTGAGTATCATGCGAAGGATTTGAATGATTTGGGAAGTTTGTACTACACCAAAGAGAGTTTTGATGACTTTTATATTGGGAAGGGGTCCACATATCCGGATATAAACGGGTCGATTGGGATTTTGTATGAACAAGGTAGTAGTCGTGGTCACATGCAGGATAGTCAATTTGGGTTAGTTACCTTCCCATTTACGATTAAAAATCAATTCAGCGCTTCGATTTCAACGATGAAAGCTGCAATCGGTCTTAAAAATGATTTGCTTAGTCATCAACAAGAATTTTATCAGTCTGCAGTCCGTGAAGCAGCGAATGCAACAGTCAAAGGATTCGTTTTTGGAGATGAGTACGATCCAGCTCGAAATTATCACTTGTTGGATATTTTGACCAGGCATCAGATTGAAGTTTATGAGTTGGATCGAGAGTTTGTGTCAGCTGATCAAACCTTCAAACCTGGAACTTCATTTATTATACCGACAAATCAGCCTCAATCCAGATTAATAAATGCATTATTTGAGAAGAGAACTACGTTTACCGACAGTCTTTTTTATGATGTCTCAACGTGGACATTGCCCCTTGCATTCAATTTACCTTATGCCGAGTTGAGTGGACGAGGGTGGAATTCTAATCTTATTGGTAGCAAAGTTACAGATCCACAAATGCCATCAGGTACTATTATTGGCGGTGAAAGTAGCTATGCATATGCGTTCGAATGGGATGGTTTTTATACTCCTCGTGTAGCTAATGAGCTTATGAAAGTGGGTGTAAAGTTGATGGTGGCTTCGCAGGAATTTGAATCTGAAATTTCAACGGGAGTTAAGAATTTTACTTATGGCACAATACTTATTCCATTGGGAATTCAGGATGTAGATCCCTCTACCATTTATTCAAAGTTAACCAGGTTAGCTGAAGAAAACGGAGTTGATGTTTACGCTTTGGGGTCCGGTTATAGTAAATCAGGACTAGATTTGGGAAGTCCGAATTTTAACATGTTGAAACTACCATCGACGATGATTTTGGGTGGTGGTGGAACATCAGGTAATGATGTTGGAGAAATCTGGCACTTGTTTGATCAGAGATGGGATATGGATTTAAGTCTGGTGGAAATTGATCGATTTAATTCCGCTTCACTGGATCGCTATAATGTCATAATTATGGTAAATGGAAATTATAGTGGTTTGGGTTCTGGTGGTGTAGATAAACTTAGACGGTGGGTTTCATCAGGCGGGACTCTGATACTTCATAGAAGTGCGGTTTCGTGGGCAAAAAGTGCAGGACTTACAAGTGTCGAGTTTGTGACTGATGCAGACGAGGAAGAATCTGATGAGGCTGCCGGACTCGCTCGCTATACTGATATGTCAGCCGAAAGAGGAGCTCAGGGTATAGGTGGGTCAATATTTAAAGCAAATATTGATGTTCAACATCCATTGTTTTATGGATATCGAAGAGGTTGGATGCCAATATTTAAAAATAATACACTAATGATGAAGGCACCATCCAATAAATATGCAATGCCAATGCAATTGGATTCAGGAACGCCATTATTGAGTGGATATATCTCAGCTCCGAATATTGAAAAAATTAAAGGCACAGCTGGAACTGTTGTCGGATCTATTGGGTCCGGACGCATTATAATGACGACAGAAAACCCAGCATTCAGAGCTTTTTGGTTTGGGACAAACAAATTACTTGCAAATAGTGTTTTCTTTGGACACACCATTTCCGGAGGAGCTGCAATTCGATAGATTGAAATTATTTATTTCATATGGTAGAAATACCGGATAATAATTTATTGATAAAACAAAAGGGAGTTTGACTAAAATCGAACTCCCTTTTTTAATTCCATATTCCTCAATATAGTCTCCGCTTACAATGCGGGTCCGGTTCCCACACCAATCAATCGTTGTTTAATGTTTTATAATTTACCAGCAACGGCAGAAGTCTGAGTTTATGCGTTGGCGTATCAATAGTGGCTCAAAGATCCTTTGGAGTCAGTAAATTGAGATAATCATCCCAAAGTTGTCGTAAAGCAATGAACTGATAAAGTCCGCTATTGTGCCCATCACTCCAGGTAAATTGAAGTGCATAATTACCGATGGGTTTGATGGCGGTGATCTTCCAGTTACGTTTTCCTTTTCTGATTAATTCTTGAGCGTCCATTTTCTGACCCATGTTTTCATGTCCACCCCGGCAAAATACACAGGGACAAACTCGTCTGAGTCCATCGAGTTGATATTCTGCTGTTTCGCCGTCACCCCAAAGAATGGACAACATCTGCTGGTCATGATCTACGGAAATTTTCTGAATTGTTGATGAAGTTGACATTATATGACAGAATAAAAAGTTATTATTCGAGAAATAAAGGATGTAGAGATGTAAATTGTCTGAGAAAAATTTATATACAAGATACTTACTAATTAAGAAAGCTGATGGATTTTATACTATACACGGTTTTGGGTTTGTTGGTTGGTGGAATCATAACATGGGTTTTCAGCGCAAAGATAAACTCTGAAAATAGGCGGAAATATGAACTGGAAAAGTCGTCTCAGTTCGAGTTGATTACTGATTTACAAAAACAAACTGCAATTTTTAAAGAAAAAAGTGAAAGCTTGTTTAATCAGTTAACTCAAAAAGAGCAGGAATTAAGCAAACTCGAAGTACAGCACAAAGAGTTATCGGAAAATGCTACAATAAGCAGGGAACAAAATAAAGCACTCCAAGAAAAACTAACTGAACACAAAAAAGATCTGGAAAACATTCAGGAAAAATTCAGAGACCAGTTTAAAGTATTAGCAGACCAAATTTTTGAAGAAAAATCATCAAAATTCACCAAACAAAATGAATTAAACATAAAACAGATTTTAGATCCACTTGGAGAACGTTTAGTAGAGTTCAAACAAAAAGTTGAGGACACTTATAACCTGGAAATGAAAGAACGGATTACACTTCAACAGCAGATTCTGCATTTAACTGAATTGAATCAGGGTATGCGTGAAGAAGCAAACAATCTGACCAAAGCATTAAAGGGGGATAGTAAAGTTCAAGGGAACTGGGGTGAGATTATATTAGAAAGATTATTGGAGAAGTCCGGCTTATTGAAAGGAAGAGAGTATCGGGTTCAGGTTTCGGGAGGAAATGAAGAAGGCAGAAAAATTCAACCTGATGTCATTATTGACCTTCCTGACGACAGACATTTAATTATAGACTCTAAGGTTTCAATTACTGCATTTGAAAAATATTCTAGTGCGGTTTCAGACATTGAAAGAGATCTGGCTTTAAAGGAACATATTCAATCTGTTCGGTCTCATGTTAAAGGTTTATCAGAGAAGAATTATCAAAGTATGTACGAAATCAATTCACCTGACTTTGTATTGATGTTTATACCAATTGAGCCGGCATTTGCATTGACGGTACAAAAGGACTCTGATTTATATAATGAGGCAATAGAAAAGAATATTGTGATCGTAAGTCCTACCACCCTACTTGCAACGTTATCAACTATTGCTTCAATTTGGAAACAAGAGTACAGAACCCGAAATGCAATTGAAATTGCGAGTCAGGGCGGGATGTTATATGATAAATTTGTGGGTTTTGCAGAAGATTTAGAAATGATTGGAAATCGACTAAATCAGACCCAGGTTGTCTATGACCAGGCTATGAATAAACTTAAAAGTGGCCGTGGTAATCTGATAAATCGAGCTGAAAAATTACGCCTATTAGGTGTTAAAACTACCAAAAAGCTTTCTCGTGATTTGTCCGAAAATGATGATCTAGACCTTATTGAAGATGGCGAAACTGATGTCTAATTACTTAAATTTATTACTTATAAATTAGCCGAAACCAATATCTGCTGATTCAGATCAGTTTAGTCTCACCAGGTTTATTGCATTTTTTATGTTGAAATTTTCTGTAGGTAAAAAATTATAGGTTTCATTTTTGATCTACCTACGTAAACGACTTTTTTTTGAATATTAAGACTATTGCTGTCATATAGAGAATTACTATACCAACTGGTTGTAACAGCGATTCATATCTTACAAACGATCGTTGTTGGACAAAATCTATACCTGTGCTAAAGGCGTTGTGAATGTAAAGTACATTTTTAGATGCATTGAGAAATTCAACGAGTACTTTTGATAAAAAACTATCGCCTGATATCATTGGAATTGCAATTGTTAAAGTTCCGGGTATGACAAAAAAGAATAGTACGATCATTACCAAAGCATACTTTTTTAATGAATTAATATTCAATATGAAGGTTGTTATCAATAAAATGGAATAGAAATAAAGAATGCTATTTATAACCGAGAATAAAAATGTATTCATATTCGGACTCATCCAGAAATAGTAGGATGTGTATGAAATTCCAATTGGAACTATAAAAATCAGGGCGCTAAACAGATATGCAATAATCAGTTCGTATCTGTTTTTATAGGCCCCAACAATGGTTTGCGAAAAGTGACCAAAAAGTAGAAATTCACAGAACTGGAAGGTTATCATTACAACTGCGAGTGTAGAAAATAGAAAAATGCTGTTGAATGAAACAAATATAAACATAGACGGAATTGAGGTTCCAAAGATGCTAATGGTTGATGCCAGGCCAATTCCATCAATATGTTTTGTGCCTAAAGTAAATACCAGAATTCCAATGAACGCAATCAAGGTTAGCAGCTTGGTTGACTTGAATGAATAGATAAAAGCTAAAATTCCGGGAATTAGTTTAAAAATAGTTTTCATTTGTATAATGCTCTATAGATGTCTGTAATAGTTGGATTTGGCAAGATTACATTATTAGGGACACCGTGATCAGATGGATTTTGTTCAATATTTATTGGCGTTTTTGAGTTTGAACCGATTAATTTTGGGTTGTAATTAATCATAACCTTTCCATTTTTTAAGAAGAGAGCTTGATCAGTTATCTCATCCATATCATATAGAATGTGGCTTGATAAAATCGCACTTCTGCCATTCGTTGTATATTCTTTTATAAACAGGTTGAGGCGGTCACGATCAATGGTATCTATACCCTCAAAAGGCTCATCAAGGATGACCAGATCTGGTGATCCGGCAAATGCCAGTAAAAAGCCAATTTTTTTCTGCATCCCTTTCGAAAAGCCTTTGAATTTCTTCTTCAAGAATGAATTCATGTCAAATATTTCAATTAAGCTTTGAATGTGCTGGTCATTTGAATATCCCAATAAATATTTGTGTTTTTTTAGAATATCCAGACCGGTATAACCTGTAGGGAGTCCACTTATTTCTGGCATGTATCCAATTTTATAACCAGACGATGCAGTTGATGGATGTTCGACATTTCCTGAAGTGGGAGCAATTAATCCGAGTATTAGTTTTATAAGCGTGCTTTTTCCAGATCCATTGGGTCCGATAAAACTGGTAACTGAATTATTATTTATCTCCAATGAAACGTTTTCAACAGCTCTAATTCCATTAAACTCTTTTGTTATTTGATGTACTTTTATCATCTATTTAATTCGTGAATTTAGTTAATGGATACTTTTTGAGACTGGTACCCGTGAATATCCAAAATTGATTATCTATCGAAATTATTGATGCAATATGCTCATCGAATGTAAAGGATTTATTAATATCTCCATCAAAATTTCCCCGATAAATTATTGATTCACCGGAATCCAGGTTTTTTAACTGGAAAAAATGTTTTTCAGTAACAACTCCAGCTCTCCAAACAGGTTGTTTAGGTAGTTTGTACTCTCCTTGATAAACAAATTCAGGCTGTTTTTCCATAAAAGGGTTTTCAATATTAATGACTTTCCCATTTTCAAGATTTAAGATAATCCCGGTATTCGTCATAATATTTGCAATAAATAGATTATCATTCTTGATACTCAAAGAATGGAATCCCTTTAGAATTTCATCTATATCTCTGACTAAAATGATGGTTTCCTTTTCAAGTAAGTGTCCCTCAAATTTGACGATATAATATTGTTTCATATCTAGTGACCCGGCATAGATACTACCATCTTCATGTGCGACCAACGATATAATTTTGTGTTTAGTTGGTATTGATCCCAAATTATTAAAATCACGATCAAATATTTCAAAGGATTTTTTAACTGAGTCATAAACAATGATTCTGTTATCGATTATGACAGCAGAATCAATTTTTTGAAATTCTCCCGGACCAAAGCCACTTTTTTTGTAGGTTGATTCTAGATTAAATTCGATATCGTATACATCAATCACCGGTGTGCTATTGTTATACGAGAGAAAATTATTCTGCCATTTGCTAATAGATTGAATTCGATAATCTTCAGGAAATTCGATCTTCTCAATGTAATTATCTGTAATTGGTACTGTTTCGATTTCGATTATTGATTTTTTGCATCCAACCAGGACTAAGAATAGAAAAAAGAACAAAATATCTGGTTTCATAATATTAAATGTAAGACTAAGATTAAAGGAGTGCCCGGCACACTCATTTGTGATGATAGATTACATTACATAAAAGGCACGAACGACTTCGCCGTATCTTGCAGTAAAGCAATGTAACAATCTGCTGAACAAGCACTTAGTGACCATGTCCAATTATCATATTGGCTTAGACAACCAATTACACAACCCTCGTAGTTACTAAAGGGTCCAGCTTGAGCTTCGTTTACACTTCCTACTGTTAGTAGTCCAAGTAACATGACTCCAGCGACGCTAAGTTTCATCATTTTTTTCATGACGATCTCCATTATTTATTATTATTGTTTGTTTGCCGGTATAGAGATCAATTTGATCTGTTGTTAACATAATCAAGAGTCAATAATTAATGCAAAATGTTTCATTCCTAAATTTGTGTATTTAGGCACATTTATATTTATATATAAAAATCAATGATTTAGGAGTTATTTTTAAATAAGTCATATTATTCTGTAAGGAATTCGTTTTTTTAGACTCTATAATGGTGCAGTACTTAAACAACTCNNTAACTCGGTATTGCTTCCCGATTGATTTTGGGAATTAGACCAAAAATGACAAGTTGACCCTTTGACAAATTGATCAACGATAATAAGGAGATATGATGAAAAGAAGACTTCGTATCAACTTTGCATTGGAGATTCTTAGGTCAAATATCCAAAGTATCAGATCAGTCTCAGACTGGTCTGATATGATGGGTTGGGACCGGGCAGAATTTTCAAGGCAATTCGCAAAGATGTATGGTGAGAATGCAAAAGCAGCTTATCACAGATATAAGCTTAAATCAATCGATAAGTTTTTCTGTGCACAACCGAATGCTAAATATTTTGAAATCGCCTATGACATGGGATTTCGGGACGAAAAAGCATTTTATGATTACATGAGATATCATACAACTCAAAGTCCGACTTCTTATAAAAAGAAGTTATTGGCAAATGAGGCTTCAATTGGAGTGACATCGAGAAAAAGTATTATTGCTAAGCGAAAGTTATGATATGTTCTCTTAACTTTTATCAGTGGCCGAATGGCCTCTTATAAAGAGTCTGTGTAAGTTCTGAGAAATCACGTTTTATGTAGTCCCTCATGGGGGACTTGCCGAATTTCTAATTCTATAGAATTTAAGTGATTATGTACTTCAAATCAGCAGCTGATTGTGTAGCCGGAATTTTGTGTACATTTCCAATTAAATAATAGCACTTATAAGTCTCTGGTTAGAAACAGCATGGCATGATTTCCGTCATTGAATCCCAATCGACGATATAATCGTTCAGCCGGATTATCAGTTCGTACCTCAAGTGCCAGTTTGCAATATCCAAGCTCTTTCGCCTTGGCTGCAACGGTTTCGATCAGTGTCCCACCAATGTTTTTACCTCGATGTTCAGGTAATACTACGACATCGTGAATATTAAGCAATGGACGGGCTTTGAAGGTTGAATATCCCGGAAAACTGTTTACGAGTCCAACCGGATTAGTTCGATCATCATTTAAGTAGGCCAAAAATGAGATTGCACCATTAACGTGTGGTAAATCTCGTTTTAATCCATTTAGTACATCAGCCGGAAGTGGCTTTTCATTTGCCATTGGATCCATTGAATATGCGTTAAGCATAAACAACAGGTGCTCCATCTGAGTTGGATTCGAGTAATCAACCTGAACACAGTTTACTTTTTCACTACTCATATTATTCATTCCCTCCTTTGTAAATGTACAAGTTGTTTTCTCCAACAGCTTCTATGGCAGTATTTAATGCATATGCTGACTCAAACAAAGCAATTGGATTATTTTCAAGATCTCGGGTTACATTCGTAGAATAACTTGCATCCAACTTTTGGAGCACTGCTTCATTTTTGGGCAACCATCTGGCTGCAAAAAATGGTGAAGGACTCATTATCATTTCGACTTTATATTCAAATTGCATTCGGTGTTTAACAACATCAAACTGCAACGCTCCAACCGTACCCAATAATAATTCATTACCAACCCCATTGGGAACCTCAAAAACGTGAACAACCCCTTCTTCAGATAGCTGTTTTAGTCCCTCACGTAATTGTTTCCGTTTAAAAGGATCTTTTGCAGAAGCTTTCATGAAATGTTCAGGCGAAAACAATGGAATTACATCAAATTTTACCGGTTTGTCCTCATAAAGTGTACTTCCAATTCGAAAATCACCCGGATTAAATAAAGCCACAATGTCACCCGGATAGGCCACTTCCAATAAAGCCCGTTCATCACCCATTAATGAATGGGGAGTGCTCATACGAACTTTACGCCCGGTGTTCTCCAAAACCACTTCAATTCCTCTTCTGAAAACCCCAGAGGCTATGCGCACGAAAGCAGTACAATCGCGGTGATCCGGATTCATGTTTGCCTGCATTTTAAATACAAATCCCGAAAAGGGCTCTTCAAGTTCTCTTATTTCATCGCCAACATGAACATAAGGCTTAGGAGTCGGAGCCAGGTCTGCAAAATATTTCAAAAAGAGATCCAGTCCGAAGTTGTTTAATGCCGAACCAAAGAATACCGGAGAAACTTTACCAGTTCTGAAATCATCAGGATCCATATTATGGAAGTCGTCATCAATCAAATCGATAATTTCGGTTAGTTCTTTTTTGTATTGTGGACTCAAAGTACTCGCGTCCAATCCGGCTTCAAAACTCAGTATTTCTGCACCGGCTTGTTTCGAACCTTGTTTATTTTTCACATACAAATGAAGTTCTTTTCCAATGAGGTCATGAACTCCTTGAAAATCCGGACCATATCCAACCGGCCAGTTTGCCGGAATTGCTGTTAGTCCGAGTTTAGATTCAATATTACTGAGTACCTCAATTGGTTCCATCCCGGGACGGTCACACTTATTCACAAAGGTGATAATAGGAATATTTCTAAGCTTACAAACCTGGTAAAGTTTTTCTGTTTGTTCCTCGACACCTTTAGCAACGTCAATCACCATCAATGCGCAATCTGCTGCTACCAGTGTTCGAAGTGTATCTTCAGAGAAATCCTTGTGCCCCGGAGTATCCAGTAGATTATACTTCACACCATCTTTTTCGAATCGCAAAACGGAAGATGTAACTGAAATACCCCTCTCCTGCTCAATAGCCATCCAGTCGGATGTGGCATGACGCGCAGCCTTTCGCTGTTTAATTGAACCGGCTTCGTGAATAGCCCCTCCATAAAGTAATAACTTTTCTGTGAGGGTGGTTTTACCAGCATCCGGGTGGGAAATAATTGCAAAGGTCCGCCTCTGGCGAACCTCTGCTTCAATTACGGTCTCTTTTTTCAAAACTTTCGTGTCGGACATCTAAATTTTAAGAATTATCGGCTATTTGTCTGCGTGATATTGATAAACTCCTGGCTATCAACAACTGGTCGTTCCGGATTATTTGCTAATTCTGCCGCAGTAGAATAAATCTGGCGGGTAATTTTAGCATATTTATTGTATAGGATTTTGTCCGGCGTGTCAGAAGGTCTGTGATAATCTACATGTACACCCGTGAAATAAAATGCGAAAGGAATTCCGAGTCGACCAAAATTCCAGTGGTCACTTCTTCTGTAGAACTGATTTGGATCCGTCAGGTCGTTATACTTCATATCAAATCGAATTTCATTTCCATTTAATTCATTCGCTTTGTTTAATGTAGTATTGAGTCCACTACTGATAATTTCGGCTCCAATGATATAAACATAATCTTCTTCACCAGCGGCTTCGTGTTCTTCGTCGATACGACCAATCATATCAACATTCAAATTTGCGATGATATTCTCAACAGGTACCGTTGGGTGATCGGAATAATAACGCGATCCCAACAAACCAATTTCTTCAGCGGTTACATGTAGAAACATGACACTTCGTTTTGGACCTTTACCTGCCAGTTTTGCGTCATTCATTGCTTTTGCCATCGTCATAACAGCCACGGTTCCACTTCCATCGTCATCTGCGCCATTATAAATTCGGTCGCCGGTTGCATCCGGAGCGCCAATACCAGTGTGGTCGTAATGCGCAGTTACAATAACATATTCATCTTTAAGCAAAGGATCTGATCCTTCAACTACTGCTATGATGTTTTGTGTTGGAACTTGTATCGTTTCAAGAGTCGCTTTTGAACTGAGGGAATAATTCAGTTGAAATGGTTTAAAAGCAGATGGATTTGAACTCACAGTTTGATAAAACTCACCAATATTGGATCCACTTTCGCTTAAACCCAGCAACATTTCAGCATGTGAAGGATTTATATTCAATACAGTTGCTCTGAATCCGCCACGTGGATTAGTATATTCCAGTGACAATCGACCCGGCATGCCAAAAACTGAACCTGCGGCTAATGCATCGTTCATAAACTCAGTCTCATCAAAATGAGAAACCATAATCAATCCGGCTGCACCTCTGCGGAAAATTAAATCACTGAGTCGCTGACGGCTACCGATTTCGGCTGAAACAAGGGTATCACCATCAACAACATGTTGGATTTCTTCAAAAATCATGACCCATTTATCCTTGATTTCTAACCCTTCAAGATGGTCAATATTTCTATTTGCATCAGTTATACCATAACCGGCAAAAATGATATCAGCTGTGGCACTAACTTCACCACCAAAAGCCGGGTAAAATGCAGAAACAGTAGAGTTTGAGAAGGTCCCCTCATACACTGCGGTGCTATCTCCATCCACAACCTGAATGATTTTGGTTTCAATAGACTTATTTGCCTGACCCTGAAGATTAAATTTCTGAAAGTATCCATCCTCGAGTCCGGCTTTTACGCCATGAGCTTTGTAATAAGCGGTGATATAATCGGCTGCTTTTTGCATGCCGGGCTGACCGGTTCCGCGTCCCTCGAAACTATCACTTGCAACTATGTGTAAATGCTCGCTTAATAGCTCCGGAGTAAGAGATTTGTTGAAATCGTGGATGGTTGCCAATGCATTCACATCAGATGAACCACTCTGTTGGTTATTGACGGACCCACATGAAGCGAATGTGAAAATGAGCAACAGTGTTGCGGGATACAGATATATCTTCATGATTTTATCGTTAATTGATCAATTTTGGTTTAAAATTTTTTCTGCAGAGGGTAATTCAATTGAAAACTCCATGCTGTCATCGCTTACAAAAAGTACTAATCTCTGGTCTTTTACCATCTCCAGGATTGCTAAAAAAGTGACAATAACCACCATTTTATGTTTTGCATCCTCACAAATCTGCCAAAAAGAAAGTCTGCCCCGAGTCCGGATCCTGTCGATGATAAATGAACTGCGCTCTTCAATATTCGTTTTTACCATCTGGACTTTGTGCACGATTTCATCCCTGGCAACTTTGTTTAGAATTTGTCGATATGCTGCAATTAAATCAAAAAGCGAAACGTCTTTTAATGGCTCTTGATCAACGGGTTGATCAACAATATCGGGCTCTAAATAGCTACGTCGGTATGAACTTCTGGCTCTGGCATCAAAGTTAAGCAGTTCCTCGCCCATTTCCTTGTATCTTTTATATTCCAAAAGGCTTTGAACCAACTCAAAACGTGGATCGGACTCATCAAATTCATCATCTGCGATGTCCACCCGGGGCAACATCATTTTGGCTTTAATCGACATCAGGGTACTGGCCATGTAGATGAATTCACTGGCAACGCCCAGATCGAGTTCTTCCAAAAACTGGAGGTACTCTAAAAACTGTTCAGTTATATACGATATGGGAATATCATAGATGTCCAGTTCGTCACGACGGATGAAGAATAGTAGCAGGTCCAGTGGACCCTCAAAGTTTTGTAGTTGTACCCGATACATAGAAAATTTTTATGACCTAATATAACAAATTCACGGGTATGCATTGATAACGCATTAAATTGTGAAAAAACAAAATATTTTTGTTAAGTGTTGATTAATTGATTTACAAGCATTAACATAATGTGTGAGAGTTAGTTGTCATTTAGCACTTTTGGTCGAGAGTCTTATTCGTCGAAAACTCTAACGGGAGATGATTGTGTATATGTTTGATGAGGGTTCAAAACCCAATGATCCAGATTTGGTCAGTACACAACTGAACAATCTGCGGAGAGATATGGTTATGTTTTTAAAATATCAACATGGAGCGGATGAAATCGATGCCATGGATGCTACTCAAGAGACGTTATATATTTTATTCAAAATGTGGAAAAAAAATGAGCTGGACAATGTAAAAGCTCATAAAGCGTATATGTTCAAAATATTGAGGAACCAATATTTTAAAATGATTCGGGATCGATCTATGTATTCCCATGAACCCATTGAATCGTATCTGGAAAAAATAGAATCCAACACTGTTGAAGATTTTTCCGAAAAAGAAAACATCCAATTACTTACTGAATGTATTACAAAATTATCCTCTAAACATCAGAAATACATCAATTATTGGTTAAATAATCAGAATCCAAATACAATCGAATTTTCAGAAAAATTTGATATTTCTACTTCGAATGCATGGACCATTAAGCACCGTTTAATTACTATTCTTAAAAAATGCGTGCTAAAAAAGCTTAATGGATATGTGGGATGTGATAAATCCGGAGGTAAAATGAACTAACATGACCATTAATCCGATATTGGAATTGGCTCTCTGTTTTCGAGGATGTGTTGCATCAGAGTTTCATGTACTGATATTTCCTCTTGAGTATTTTCTGTCCGGACTTTTACATGGTCGCCATCCCGGGTTATCATCCAACGCTGTTTGTTGTCCTGGAAATAAACTTCAAATATATATTGAAGATACTTTTTCAGTTTAAGACATCTAACCGGTGTTACGGTTTCTACTCTTGCATCCAGATTTCGATGCATCATATCTGCCGACCCGATATAATATAAATCTTCACCACCTTGACTGAAGTAATACAACCTGGAATGTTCCAGAAATCGTCCCACGATTGAGTGGACCCGAATGTTTTCGCTTAATCCCNNACTTTAATCGACAGACACTTCTCACTATACAATCAACCTGAACCCCGACAGTCGAGGCTTCATACAACGCCTGAATTATCAAGGGATCTTCAAGATTATTCATTTTCATGATAATCCGTCCCGGTTTGCCACTTTTCGCAATTTCAATCTCTTTGTGAATCAGCGACGTAATTTGATCTCTCAAATAATGAGGAGCCACCATCATTTTGCGATACTGTTGAGAGGGAGCAAATCCGGTTAAGTAGTTAAATAAATCCGAAACATCTGAACATATATCTTCATCACAGGTGAAAAGTCCTACATCTTCATAAAGTTGCGCCGTATCGGGGTGATAATTCCCGGTTCCCAAATGGACATACCTGCGAATCTGGTCTTCTTCTTCCCTCACAACTACCGTCATTTTCGAATGGATTTTGAGTCCGGCAATTCCATATGCAACATGGACCCCGGCTTTTTCCAATTTTTGTGCCCATTCTATGTTGCGCTCCTCATCAAAACGCGCCTTCAATTCTACCAAAACCGCAACTTGTTTACCATCATCCGCTGCACGCATCAAGGCATGCATCAACGCAGAATCTTTTGATGTCCGGTATAATGTCTGTTTGATCGCAAGAACATTTGGGTCCGCAGCGGCATCCTCTACAAATCGTTGAACCGATGTCGCAAAACTGTGATATGGATGATGAACCATAAAGTCACCTTTCCGGATAATCGAAAAAATATCCTCAGGAGATTCATCTATTGGATGCTTAAAAACCGGATGTAACGTTGGAATCCACTTTTTAAATTTCAGGTCTTTATGGCCTTTTATCTTGTATAAATCTACAGCATCAGCCAATCCAATTGGACCCGTAATTTCGAATACATCGATTTTACCGACCTCCATTTTGTCCATCAAGATTTTTTTGATGTGGGTCGGGGTTTCAGCATCGATTTCGAGCCGAACAACTTCAGCAAATCGTCGTTCACGAAGTTCTTCTTCAATCAGTTCAAGCAAATCTTCAGCTTCTTCTTCATTTCGTTCAATGTCGGCATTGCGTGTTACTCTGAAAACGTTAGCCGATTTCACATCCGCGCCCGGAAATAATTTCCAGATTTTTGCTTTTATCAAGTCATCAATTAGAATCAATGTGACTTCTTTTTCACTTTTCGATGCTGTAACCCAACGCGGACGGTTTGCCGGAATTTTTACCCTTGCGAATAATGATTCACTCGTTATCGGATCGTACAATTCAACTGCAAATGATCTGCTTTTATTCGAAATCAGTGGAAAAGGATGAGATTGATCTACAACCAAGGGAGTCAATATAGGATAGAGCTGTTTATCAAAATATTGGTCAACATGGAGTAGTTGCTGCTCATTGAGATCCTCATAATTTTTAAAATGGATAGAGTGTTTTGCCAATTCCGGAACTAACTTATCAAAAAAGGTACTTCGAAGCAGCGCAATCATTTCCTGAACTTCACTTCGTATCAATTCAAGTTGTTGCAAAGGGGTTCTGCCGTCCAGCGAAAGGGAACTTGTACCGGATTGTAACTGGCGTTTTAGTCCGCCAACACGCTTTTGAAAAAACTCATCCAGGTTACTTCCGACGATACCTATAAATTTTACTCGTTCCAGCAACGGTGTACGGTCGTCAACAGCTTCATTCAAAACCCGATAATTAAATTTCAACCAGCTTAATTCGTAGTTATTGTACCACTTCGGATTTGGTTCTACCCTTTCAAATTTATCTTCAAAAACTAAACTTGCGCGTTCTATGCGATGTCGAGTCGTAGGTTGTTTGCCGGCATCAACTGATGGCGAATGTTTAATTTTTTGGTGTGACATGGAAGCGGTTTATTTATCTTGACCCAGAATATCATTTTTGATACACAAATATCGGTAATTTGTGTTAACAGATTATTATCTCAAACGAGTATTTTTATATCTTGTTATCATAAAACTCAAAAAATTGAAGGAAAATTTGTTGAATCCCCTGCTGAATACGAATAAAAATGATCAAGCTTTTGAGCAGAGCGTACGACCGCTTCGCATCAGTGATTTTGTGGGTCAACGAAAGATTATCGAAAACCTTCAGATTTTTATCAAAGCAGCTTCGATGAGAGGTGATGCTCTTGATCATACGATTTTATCAGGTCCGCCTGGACTGGGAAAAACTACGTTGGCAACGATTATAGCCAATGAAATGAATGTGAATTTGAAGATCACTACAGGTCCGGTGCTTGAAAAACCCGGTGATCTGGCCGGAATGCTTACGTCACTTGAAACCGGAGATGTCCTTTTTATTGATGAAATCCACAGACTAAATCCGGTTGTTGAAGAGTATTTATACTCTGCGATGGAAGATTATAAATTGGATATTATTATCGATTCGGGACCTAATGCCCGGAGTGTCCAAATTGATTTACGTCATTTCACATTGGTGGGTGCGACGACCCGAAAAGGATTACTTACAGCACCACTTAGGGCTCGTTTTGGAATTGATCTTCGGCTGGATTACTACGATGTCGAAACGCTTCAACAAATTGCAGAGCGCACATCCGGAATTATGGGATTTGATATCACATCAAAAGGTTCGTACGAAATTGCCCGACGTAGTCGTGGAACACCCCGAATCGTAAACAAACTGCTTCGCCGCACCCGTGATTTTGCCGAAGTTGAAGGACTAACCAAAATTGATGAAAGAATTGCTGACAAAGCGCTAAATGCTTTGGATGTTGATAAATATGGCCTTGACGACATGGATCAAAGGATTCTTGGGGCTTTAATCCACACCTTTAAGGGAAAACCAACGGGGCTTGGAACACTTGCAGTAGCCGTTGGAGAAGATAAAGGAACCATCGAAGAAGTGTATGAACCATACTTAATTCAAGAGGGATTTTTGCAACGAACTCCCAAGGGGCGAGTCCCGACAGACAAATCGTATTCCTATTTAGGAGTAAAAATTCCAACTCATCCATCATCGGGATCACTCTTTGACCAATCGAACAGTTAGCGTATCATTTTCTGTAAAAAAAATCGTATTTTTCCTGACTCAACTTTTTATTAATCCAAGTTTAAATATTACTGCCTAATGAAAAATTTGTTCACCTCTGAATCAGTATCAGAAGGACACCCGGATAAAGTTTCCGATCAAATCTCTGATGCGATCTTAGATGCAATGCTCACAAGTGATCCGGCCTCACGAGTTGCGGTTGAAACGTTGGTTACGACAGGATTAGCTGTTGTTTCCGGTGAAGTTACAACCAATTCATATGTCGATGTTCAGGAAGTTGTTCGTGGTGTGATTCGGGATATCGGATATACCAAAGCAAGCTATCGTTTCGACGCCGATTCATGTGGTGTTCTTGTGGCGATCCACCAGCAAAGCGCGGATATTGCTCAGGGTGTTGATGAAGGTGAACAAAAAGCTCAGGGCGCCGGCGATCAGGGGATGATGTTTGGTTACGCATGTCGTGAGACAGAAAACCTGATGCCATTAAGTATTCAGTTGTCGCATGACTTGGTGCGCGAACTTGCTCACATCCGTAAAAAAACTACCTTGATGCCGTATCTGGCACCGGATAGTAAAAGTCAGGTTACCATTGAGTATGACGAAAATGGAGCACCTAAGCGTGTTGATACGATTGTACTTTCAACCCAGCATGACGAAGACGTAACACAAGAGCAAATTCGTGCTGATATCAAAAAGCATCTTGTTGGTACAGTGGTTCCTGCTGAGATGATGGATGCTCATACAATATTGCACGTAAATCCTACCGGAAAATTTGTGATCGGGGGTCCACATGGCGACACTGGATTAACCGGACGTAAGATTATCGTTGATACCTATGGTGGACATGGCGCACACGGTGGTGGGGCTTTTTCTGGTAAGGATGCCACTAAAGTTGACCGAAGTGCAGCTTATGCGGCGCGCCACATTGCAAAAAACCTGGTAGCTGCCGGACTTGCAGACCGTGCATTGGTCCAGCTGGCATATGCGATTGGTATTGCTGATCCGGTTTCAATCAATGTTAATTCTTATGGTACCGGCAAAATGTCGGATATTGAATTGGCTAAACTGGTTTCAAAGACTTTCGATTGTACTCCGGCCGGTATTATAAGTCGATTTGGACTTCGAAGACCAATCTTCCGTCAAACTGCGGCTTATGGCCACTTTGGACGTCCGGAATTTCCATGGGAACAACTCGATTTTGTGAACAAGCTTGGATAATTCGTACCTTTAACCGAAGCAAAAAAGTTCCGGTTAACCGGAAATCATCATTTAAAGATTATTATTATGGCAAAAGAAGTCGACGTTTGTGTCATTGGTAGCGGTCCTGGTGGATACGTTGCAGCGATCCGCGCTTCCCAGCTCGGATTCAAAACTACTATTATTGAAAAAAGAGATCTTGGTGGGGTTTGTTTAAATATTGGATGTATCCCAACCAAAGCATTACTAAAATCTGCTGAAACTCTTGACAGCCTGAAACATGCCGAAGAATTTGGTTTTACAGTTTCAGAGATTCAGAAAGATTTCGATAAAATCATCAAAAGAAGTCGTGGAATTGCTGACAAACAAAGCAAGGGTATCCAGTTTTTGATGAAAACGAACAAGATTGATGTCGTTTATGGACATGGATCATTTGTTTCAACCAAAGAGCTTAAAGTTACTGATGCCGATGGCAAAGAAGTGGAACGCATCAAAGCGAAACATTTCATCATCGCAACCGGTGCACGAAGTCGGGAGCTTCCGAGTTTAAAATTTGATGGCGAAACAGTCATCAATTCCGAAAAAGCGATGAAAATGGAAAAGCAACCCAAGCGTATGGTCATCGTTGGTGCCGGAGCAATTGGTGTTGAATTCGCATATTTTTATCACACACTCGGTACTGAAGTAACTATTGTCGAGATGATGAAATCACTTGTCCCGGTTGAGGATGAGGATGTTAGTAAAGAACTCGGTAAGATTTACAAGAAGGCCGGCATGAATATCATGCTTGAGAGTGTTGTTGAAAAAGTTGAGAAAAAGGGCAAAAACGTACTTGTTACTGTAAAAACTCCCAAAGGGACCGAAACTCTGGAAACGGATGTCGTTTTATCTGCAGTTGGTGTAGTTGGTAATGTTGAGGGACTCGGACTCGATGAAATCGGAATTAAACACGAACGTGGAACCATCAAAGTTGACCGAACTACCTATGAAACTTCGGTTAAAGGTATTTACGCCATCGGTGATGTTGCCGGAGCTCCCTGGTTGGCTCATAAAGCATCACATGAAGCA
>DLXM01000173.1 GCA_003448835.1 Bacteroidota bacterium
CCTGGATTAGATGATGGAGCCCCCAATTTTTCATGGATGTCTCCAAATAGCTCATATCTCACAAAATTAATCCATCCGGTAAATATTCTTGCTTCTGCACTTTCTGCCGAATTATTGTGATCCCACATTGATAAACGTTCCATGATTTCGACTTCAAATCCGGTTAACGAATCAGCTTGAGTTTGCAATGAATCTAACATCAAATCCAACCATTCATCAGCCCAATAATTTTGAGCGTTTAATTGGAGGTTTATCCNNATCATATCCTCATGAGTAGCCTGATTGAGTGTATCTAGAGTTCTATTAATAATTGTAGCACGTGCCGGGCTGGCAAATCCTCGCCCTAGATAATAGGGATAACTTACATCGGCAGGATCCTGATTGGCTGAACTTACAAAACCTCGATCAGGATTTTTTTGCCATGGGACCTCATGATGTGGAATGTAACTCACCCAATCGTAAGCCGGATCAGTTCCATCGCTTATGTATTTACCTTGTCCAACAAATCGTACCGGGTGTTTACCACTAATTTTCATGGCGATATCTCCATCCACTGCAGCAAAAGCGAAGTTCTGAGCCGGGGACTCCAGATAAGGAACTGCAATTTCGAAATCACTGAAATTTTGCCCACGATTCAGGTGATAAAACACAAGCATTGGATTTGAAGGTTGATGTGCAATCCACTGAACAGCATGTCCTATTGGCATGTTAATATCATGAGTTTTAAATCTAATTGAATCCGGACTACCAGTGAATTCATCATTCAAATATGCAATGGGTCCATGATGGGTGAAAAATGTTGTGTCAGTTATAGACTCTTCTCCTCTTATAGAATATACTTCAATTCGTTTTTTGGTTGGTTTCCATTGTTCATCATGGAAATAAGAATTTTTATCATCGCTTAATTTCACTTCAAAAAGATCCATTGCAAATCCACCAGTATTCGTAACTGCCCATGAAATTTTGTCATTGAATCCGATGATAACCCCTGGTACACCGGGTAAACTTACACCATAAGTATTGATTCCTGGTGCATTAAGTTGAACTTCATACCAAATAGAAGGCAAGGTGAGCGATAGATGTGGATCAGATGCCAGAATTGGTGAACCTGATGCAGTTTTTGATCCGTGTATTGCCCAATTATTACTTCCGATACCCGGATTTCCTTCCGGAATATCATACTCATTTGTTACAATATCCGGTGTGAAATCATGCTCAGGAGATGGTGGTATCTGTGGATTAAAATCCCAAATCCGATCTTTACTAATTATGGGTTCATTGACTTCGGGATAATTTGGAAACAACAATTCTGCGACTTCTTTTCCAAAAACATGCTTAAGACGGGTGTATCCATAGGTTGAAGTTCTAAAACTCAACGTATGATTCATATTCATGAAGAATATAGCTGTCTTGATTGGGGACCAGGGTTCTGGTTTATAATCCAGTAATTTGTATTCGAAAGGCAGATTTTTTGAGTTTAATTGATTAATCCAGGCATTTACGCCATCTGAATAAGCCTGAACTGCATTCATAGACCATTCATCTTCACTTATTGCCTGAAAAGTAGCTTCGGCTCCGTAGGTCATCCCAATTTTGCGTTGGTATTTGTCGTAATTAATAGCTTGTTTTCCCACAATTTCAGAAACACGACCAGCGGCTGCGTGGGTAGAAAATTCCATTTGCCATAATCTGTGTCTGGCAGTGACATAACCCTGGGCCAGATATAAATCGTAATCATTTGAAGCAAAAATGTGAGGGACTCCGCGGTCATTGTACACCACGATCACTTCTTGTTGAAGACCCGGAATATCAAGAGACTCTTCTTGGGGAATGTCCTGAATGAGAGCTGTTTGCCAAATGCCTTGAGCCGGATTTAAAAATTTACCAATTGGTGGAGTCGATCCGATTCTGGTATTTAATAGAAAGGTAAGTGTAATTGTAACGACCAGACTGACTAAAAAAATTATCGCTGCAGTAGTTTTCGACTTATTCATAGTTGACCTGAATGAATTGTGTTCACAACAAAATATTGACAGGTCAATTTAATAAAATAATTTGAAGTAGTAGAGGTGGTGGAATTTATTTTCCCCACATTCCTGCAAATAATAATATTAGTATCGTACTAAATCCTAACCCCCAGCAAACTACAACTGCTAGATCTTTCCAAAAAGGATCAGATCCAATGATAATTAAGGGTACCAATCCTGCTATAGTTGTAAGTGTAGTTATTAATATTGCACGAATTCGATTTTTATAAACATGTACCCAACTTCTGACTCCCCAAATTCCAAGTTTTCTGTAATGATCTTTGTCGTGTATTAACAAAATTGAATTATTGACCACTACACCAACACTTAGTAACATTCCTGCAATGGCACCTTGACCAAAATTTAATTCATGAAATAAAATGCCACTCATCACACCCAGAAGTGCTAATGGCACTGCCAAAATAACCACAAACGGATCTCTCCATCGTTCCAGTAATGCAGAAACTATCATCCATACACTAAGTAAAGCCATAAGCATTACGAATAACATATTTTTTCTTTGTTCATCCTGCGCAAATGAAAAAAAATTACTTTCCACGAAAGATGTACCAATTGGGAATGGGAATTGTTCTAAAATGCCCTCTTTAAAGTTATTAGCCATCTGATATGGGCCGGCAAAATCGTAAGCGATTGAACGACTATATGATTGATCCTCGCGGCGGATTTCACTTAAGATGTCACGCTTATCAAGTTCTCCAATTTCAGCCATTGTGAAATACGTATCATTAAAATTCCTTGGTCGGTCACGAAAATCCATCCAATATTGATTTCTTCGTTCACCAATACCCATCAAGAATACACGTTGTCCCTGAAACTCAACACGTCCACTTATATTTTCTGGATTTATATCAACCTGCAGAGCCTCCAACACGTTTCGGCGATTCATGCCTTTTGAAACTATCTGTGACTCATCGAATTTCAAGAAATATTGTTGAAGGTCACCCCGGCTATAAAAGCTGGTTTGATTGATATCTACATTACTTACTCGTCTATTTTGTTCTAGTCGTTTTTGTAATTGTTGTGCAGTGGCTTCCAGCTCAGTATATGAATATCCTGCTAATCTAATGTTCCCTTGAGAATAACTGCCTCCACCTGAATAGTATGATTCACCAAGTCCGGATACAGAGATACTGGAATTTCCGGTTCTTGCAGCCAGATATGCCATTTCAGAATACAAAATATATGGATCAGGCTGTATGAGATATTCATCTTTGACGTAGAAAATCATTCTTGCACCAAACTGCTCCGAAACGGTAGTCTCAAAATATTCGAATGCATGTGCATAGGGAATAGCTATGGTTTCGAAATTCTGTGCAATTTTGTCTATTTCATCCAATGGTGTGCCTTGTGGTGTATTTATAGAAACATAAATACGTTCACCTTGCGATTGGGACCATGGTTCACCAAAGAAAGTTTTAGAAAAGAACTGATTTGTAACTCCACCTATCCACTTATCAACTTCTCGTTTGTTTTCAAAATATGGTTTAGTAATGGTTCTGACCCATGAATCGCCCTCCCATGTTGGTTCAGTTATAGTGAAAGTAGGGATTCCGATCGCAGCAATTAATGCTATTGTAAGAACCCATCTCAGTTTATTGCGGTAGTATAATACCCGGGTCAGATTGAGTTTTCTGGAAAAGGATCTAAATAGTACAAAACGATTCGCTGTCTTACTTGATTTCTCATGGATTGAAGGTGGGACCAACCAAACCAACGCATATGGAATCCATGTCAGCGAAACCAAAACAGATGCGATTAATGTAAATGAAAGAGCTAATGCTAATGGGACCAAAAACATACGTACTTCTTCCATGGCAAAAAGGAGCGGTATAAAAATACCAACTGTGGTCAACGTACTACCCAATACCGGTACAAAAGCTTTGTGTAATGTATTTCGAAGATGTTCTATTCTTGCATCACGTCCGGCGGGTAAACCCGGATTGATATATTCAAACACGACTACTGCATTATCGATGATCATTCCAATAGAAACAGTAAGTCCGGCTAATGTCAAAATGTTTATGGTAACACCAATAAGATGTAAAATTGAGATACTTATCAATATTGAAAAAACAATACTACCAAGAATGACAAAAGGAGCCCGGAACCGTCTGATAAAAATGAGCAGAACTAAAAAAACGCTTAAAATACTATAAATTGATTGTAACTGGAGTTCGTCAAGCTGTTTTCGGAGTCTTTCGGTGTTATCCTGCTCAAGTCTAACGACAACCCCTTCCGGTAATTCAGTTTTAATAACTTCCATGCGGTCTCGAATTTCGGTAGCAAGTAACAAAGCATCTGCACCACCTTCTTTTTCAAAACTGATTGTCAGGGCAGGACTCCCGTTGATTCTCTTTACTTGTCTGGCCGGATAATCACGCATTTCAACTTTGGCAATATCACCGAGTCTGATTTGGCGTTCTGAATCCTTTAATTTCAAAGGCATTCGTTCAATATCCTCTGCATTATTAAACTGGGGAGGCACCATCATGGTGAATCGACCCTCACCTAGATCTGTATATCCTGCAGATCGCCATTCTAAATTTTGGCGGATCAGAAACATAATTTCATTGGGTCTGAATCCCAACTGCTCGAGCAAAAACGTATTAAAAATGACACTCAACGCAGGTTCCCTTATACCTTGTAGCTCTACTTCCGATAGTCCGGGTAGTCCCATTAATGGTAGCCGAATTTGTTTTTCAGCAATTTCCAGTAGTCCGCGATGAGGAAGGTCGCCGTTTATTGACCATGTCATGAATGTCTGCATGTCTGACAATTCTCTAGGCACTGAACGGGTAATAGGCCGCTGATTTAAACTTTGTGGAAGTACATCCCGAATCCCAAATAAATATTCCTGAAGTTCTACACTTCTAAAATCAACCGGGGCATGCTTTCTGAATGTAATTGTGACTCTTGATAATCCTTCCGACGTTATAGATGTAATTGATTCGATGTCCCTCAATCGTGAAGCAACTTGTTCAACTTTACGTGTCACTTCTTGTTCCATTACTTCGGGCGAGGTACTTCCCCAATCGTGAGTAACCGTAATTGTAGGCAGTTGAATTTCAGGAGCTAATTCCATTGGAATGTTCATCCATGCTGTTATTCCCAAAGTGAGAACCAGCAAGTAGAATAATGAAATCAGATATCTACGTCTTAATAGATTCATAGATCAATTAATCCAGGACTCTTACATTAACTTTTTGTTGATGTGACAAAGCAAAATGTCGATCGACAGCAAGTAAATCGCCCGGTTCGAGTGATTCTTCATTCAGAATTACATATTCCGGAGTAATTATTTGAGGTTCAACATAAACCCATTCTACCATTTCGCCATTTAGTTTAAATACTAATTGTCGTCCATCACGCTCCAACAATACACCACGAGGAGCACGTAGTTTACCCTGATGTGACTCGATCAAAATCCGACCGTTTACAGTCATCCCGGTTTTAAGCATTCGGTTATTATTGTTTACCTCTACAATTATTTGTCCGGTCTTGCGCTCGCGATCAATTAACGGTGAAATGGTCGATACTTTACCGGTTGTTTGATATCCGGTTGGAGTAGATACTTCAACATCCATACCTGCTTTAAGTCCATTTAATTCTGATTCCAATACATCTAAACGAATCCGAACGGTACTATGATCAAGTATCTGGCCTAATTGTGTCCCGGCATTGATATATGCTCCGGTTGATAAATTCAATTTGGTATGCAGTTCTCCGGTAAAAGGAGCTATAACTGATGTATAGCTATATTCTAATTCCGCACGTTCGATAGCAAGTTTCGCCTGTTGATATCCAAATTGTTGCTCCAGATTCCGTTCTTCTGCATCTGAAAGTATCCCGCCTCTTGCATCACGACTACGTAACTGACGTTCAATGTTTAACTTTTGTTCAGTTTCGTTAAAGGTGTTTCGAGCTTCAACTAATCGTAATCTCCATTCATCTGAAATGAAGGTCAATAATGTGTCACCTTTGGTTACTCTTCTTCCTTCAAAAATTTGGTGCGACTGAATGAATCCACTAATTCGTGGTTGAATAATAAGGTCACGCGCCGGTTCAACAGTACCCTGACTTTCCAAATAACGGTACAATGGTAGATCATCACTCGTCGCAAAAATTACATCAGGACGAATTTCAATATTAGATGTATCCGGTTTTGGTTTATCCTCTTCATCAGGTGTACATGCCCCGAAAATCAGGCAAATTGAAAAAACAGACATAATTACCCGGAATTTTCCAGTCGTAAGCATGTGTTTTGAGTTTTTAGGTATAAACATAGATGGATTTGTTTTCATAATTCTGGAATTAAAACTGGCTGTCAATCTGATACAATCTTAGAGTTTTCAAAACTTTCGATCTGGGTTGGAACGTAATTTCGATGTGTAAACTGAAATAATACCGGGACGACAAATAAGGTCAAAAGGGTGGAAGTAATCATGCCACCAATTAAAGCCGCCGCTAAAGCAAAACGAAATTCATACCCATCTCCATAAGGAATTAACATCGGAATCAATCCCAAAATGGTTGTGAGTGTTGTCATTACTACCGGACGAAATCTGTGTTTTCCCGCCATTCTGATTGCCTGGCCTACATCACCGGTCTCTTCCAGATATCGTCTCATAAAATCAACTTTTAAAATAGCATCATTCACTGCTATACCGGTCAAAATTAGAATCCCCATAAATGATAGTGTATTTAAACTATTATCGACCAACACAAGCATAATTAATGATCCAATCCAGGCGAAAGGAATGGCAAACAAAATTAAAGCAGGATATTTGAGACTCTCGTATTGAACTGAAAGAATGATATAAATCAGTATTAAACTTATCCCTAATAATGTCATCATGTCACGTAGTAAACTGTCTACCTGAAGAGCAGAACCACCTATGCGCACTTGCAATCCGGTTTGTCTGGTAAAATCACGAATAAGTTCCGAAATTTTGTCTTTATTCCACCACCAATCTGTCAAGGTAATGTTTGAAAAGTAACTTAATACCGGAGTTTGGTCGATTCTTTCCAATTGTTCAGGTTCATCGGCAAGATTGATTTCGGCTACCTCTGAAATCGGGATATTTCGTCCATTTACAGTAAGATTTACAGTTGTTGGATCGAATTCTCTCACACTGGAACTAAATAAGCGAATTGCGATACTTTCGTCTTCGCGATTCCATTCGGTCACAAAACTACCTCTTGCTCTGGACTCCAGAAACTCAGTCACACTTTGTTCTGTCAATCCATACCTGAGCAACTGACTATTATTGAATCGGATTTGATATGTTTTAACCGCCTCCGGATACTGTTTTCTAATTCCGGATTCAATCCCATTAGATAAAAGAAAATCGTCTAATGCTACGGCACCTTTTTCCGAAAAAGTACGATCCATTCCTACAAATCTAAATAACACCGGCGCATCAGATTGACCAAAGAAAGTCGAGAATATATTACCTCCACCCAACGATTCCATGGTCCAGCCATTTCTTTCACTGATATAACTGTTCACAAGATTATCGGTTCTCTCTAATTGTTCAGGATTTGATATCGGAACTCTGATTGTGAATTTATTTAATCCTTCTTTAGCAACCCGAGCCAGGTTTGTCTGATCAGTATAACCACCCATAGCCAATACATTCTCTGCCCCGACTGAGGAGTTAATTAGTTGAACCAATGAGGCAGCCGACTCTCTGGCTGTTAACAAAGAGGTGTTTCCCGGAAGGTTTATTCTATATTCAACAGCTGTTGGTTCAGTTTCAGGAAGGATGCCTTTTGGTAAATTGTAGAATGCCAATACAGCCAATGCTGCTAATACTAATGTTATACTTACCACAACTAGTGGTTTGGCTAGTGATTTCTCAAGAACCTGCTCATAAATGATTAAAATCCGGTCAAATCCTTTTGTAAAACGAGTTTTGTCCTCTTTAATGTGGATTGAGTTCGAATCCTCTGATGGTTTTCGACCCCGCTTTAA
>DLXM01000188.1 GCA_003448835.1 Bacteroidota bacterium
TTGTATGTTTATACATCATGTATTGACTGGTGTGCGAGGTCAGCTTCGGGCTTGATAAGTTTGTTGACTATATCGTAAAAAAGGTTTACCCGCACACAATTTTAAATTTATTTTAGTTGATATAATTCACAGTGTGTAGACCATCCACAGACATGCATCAATCAAGTGATCAGGAAATATTAAAAGAAATCTTTTCCAGAAGTCTCGCAATCGCAAGACCCGAGCAACAAATTGCTCAATTACTGACTGTTGATGATGATCTGTTATCCTGGGACTCTGAAAGCACAAAACTATCAGATTTTAACCGAATCTTTGTTTTTGGTGCCGGAAAAGCAGGCTATTCGATGGCAAACGGACTCCACGACCTGCTTCAAGATAGAATTCATGGTGGTGTAGTAATTTGTCCGGAACCAACTCCCATAAAAGATTGCAAAATAAAATTTTTGCCGGGTAATCATCCCATACCGGATAAAGAATCATTCGATTCAACTGAGGAACTCATTAAAGTACTGACCTCTACCACCGAAAATGACCTGATATTCTTTCTAATAAGTGGTGGTGCATCAGCAATGTTATGTAAACCGCTCCCGGACATCAATCAAACGGAAATCCAGTTATTAAATGAACAGTTATTGAAATCCGGACTTTCAATTCATGAGATGAATCGAAAGCTAAAAGAGCTGTCTGCTGTAAAAGGTGGAAAACTACTCGAGTTTACTCCATCAAAACGAATTATCAATTTGCTTATTTCCGATGTCCCTGGAAATGATCCTAATGTGATTGGAAGTGGTCCAACACAAGCAAACGATTTATCATCCCGGGATAAAACCATCTCAAATATTTGGATCAATACACCTGAACTATTTGCAGAAAGTATCGCAAATACTTCCAAATCAATCCTAAAAGATGTGGTGATATATATTCATCCGTTACCATATTCTGGTTCGACTAAAGATGTTTGTGACATGATCGCATCAACCATGTTGAATTACCTGACAAATGATTTCACATCTTTACCCAGATTATTCATTTTTTATGGAGAGTCTGAAGTCAAGGTCACGGGAAACGGTAAAGGTGGAAGAAATCAACATCTCGCACTTCATTTTTTAATCCACGATATGCCAAAATTTGGGCAAAAGATAAAACTTTCGATGATGAGTGTAGGATCGGATGGAATTGATGGAAATACAGAAGCTGCTGGAGCAATTATCGATTCCGATTTGCTAAATAGGTTAGCTGCGTATCAAATGAACCCAACAGAGTATTTTAACCAATTTAATTCTTATCCCTTTTTTAAAGAGCTTGGCGCTTCGGTTATAACAGGTCCAACAGAAAATAATCTCATGGATTTTCAGTTGCTATTAGTTCGAGATACTGCGATTGAGTAAAACATCTTCGTATATAATGAATCAAAATTAAAACGAAAGAATATTAGTTCACAAACTGACGCGAAATAGATGTACATTATTTCGCTTACTCAAATGCTAAAGAATCAATTTACTCTAATCCTCTACACCTCAATTTTTATGAAAAAATATTTATTATCAGTTTTTGTACTGTGTTTACTCACCATTCCAGCTTTCGCACAAGATGATTATGAATGGGAAGATTACGATCTCGAATTTACACTTCCAGCCAACTTTGATGTTACCGCAAGTTCAGGTGAGGAATTTACAGCTGAAGGAGGCGGAATGTCCTTCTCAATTATTCCATTTGATGATGATTCTATCGATTCCAGTGATATTACTTCATATACAATTGAAATAGCTGCTTCTTTAGGATTAGACGGTATTGATGATGTTGATTTGATTGATATTAACGGATTCTCTGGTGGATATGTTGAGGGTAATCAGGACGGTGTGACATTATTTATGATGGGACTGATTGATCCGGATTCCGATACCAATTTTTTTGTGATAATAGCTTTTGAAGAAGGCGATACAAAAGCCTCAAATATTGCAGTTAACATCTGTAAGAGCATCAAAAAGATGTAATCACATCCAGCTCAGCCGGATTTTTTAAAATAGAAAAGCCCTTGACAGTCATTGCTATCAAGGGCTTTATTTTTTGTTTGAAAAATGAAAATGGGTTTCCCCGTCAAGAGAAACCCATTAACTTAATCGGGCCTACTGGTCAATTATCGATTAAATATGATAAGGTACAAACACAATTCTTTTTTTAATTAGACCCAGATAAAGTATTATCCTCATCCACACTTTTTGCAAATATAATTAATGCAGAAGCATCATGAAATCCAGTTGCTTTGTGTTTAATTTCACCTGTCTCTGCATTTAAAATCAGAAGAGTTGGAAACATCTCAACATTATATTTTTTAGCAGCCTCGATTCCTTCACCTCGTTCGCCATTTATTTGCAAGCTGATAAATCGATTATTAAACACCTCTCCCACATCTCTTTTCTTGTATATATTAAGTTTCATGAACTGACAAGATGCACACCATGTTGTAAAAAAACTGATGTAAACATCTTTACCCTCAATTTTTGCAGTATTTAGTGCCTCAGAAATCAACAAATCCTTAAAGTCAATTCCTCTGGATTCTGTTTCGTTTGAATATTCAAATGTATTAATCCCATAGATAAACAGGAGTAATGTGATCATTAAGATTTTCATGTGCTCAATATTAGTGTGATCGTTAATTATTAAATCTATGGTAATTGACGCAACACAATTAAAAACCTGACAAAAAGATTTTTTGAACTATTAATGTCAGGATTTACCCAGGAATTCGTCTATGCATGTGACAAAACAATTTTACTTTAACGAAATAGGTCATCCATCTAATGAGCATAATCACCATACGAAATACAGTAAAACTAGGCTTGGTCTTAATAGTCCTGGGAATAGCAACATTCTTGATTGTAACAAATTTACCACATCGAAATGTTCAAGGATCAAAAACCGACACACAGATAACACTTGAACAAGTGTATTCAGAATATAAAAGTGATCCAAATGCAGCTGATGAGAAGTATTTAGATGAAAGCGGAGATTCGAATATAATGGAAGTATCCGGCGTATTTGTAAGCACAAACAAAAATTTGAATGGACAGATAATTCTGATTTTAGGTTCCAAAACTGAATCTGTCAAACTTCGCTGCACTTTGATAAGTGATTTCAATGAGGAGATTAACAATTTAATTCAGGGTGACAACATCACGATCAAAGGGGTAATTAGATCAGGAATTTATTACGACGAAGCTTTACAACGATATGGTGATTTCGTCTTCAATGACTGTGATATTAAATAAAAAGTATAACTAAAAAGGACAAAAACATGAAATTTCTAAGTATAACACTCATAATAGTGATTCAATTTTTGGTGGGAATAAACGATCATTCATTGAATTCGCAACCCAACAATAGTGCGAATTTAGAGGAAATCAGTACAACGAATACACACATAAAATTTTTCTCAACGACTCCTATAGAAGATATCGAAGCCAATAATTATGATGCATCTGGGATAATAAACAAAAGTACAGGTCGAGTTGCATTTTCGGTGCCAATGCAAAGTTTTCAATTTGAAAAATCATTAATGCAACGTCATTTTAATCAAGGACGTTTTTTGGATACCAAAAATCATCCGACAGCACAGTTAATCGGAGAAATCACAAATCTTGAAGAAATTGATTTCGAAAAAGATGGCACGTATACTGCAAAAGTAAGCGGGAAATTAACCATTCGGGGAGTTACAAATGATTTTACAAACTGGGGTAAAATTACAATTTCAGGTAATACACTTTCCGTTGATAGCGAGTTCAATGTATTACTTGAAGAGTTTGGAATAGCGTTTAAAAGAGGGAAACCATCTACTAATGTTGCAAAAACTATTTTAGTTACCCTAAAAGCTGAATTTGATAATTAGAATATGATCATAATCACCATTATTAGCTTTATTTCTAGATTTATTTGGTCAAAAAGGTATATCAATAAAAAGATTGATATACCTAATGTTGATTTTAAGCCAAAATTTCTCCCAGATTTATCCTATCCCAAGCCAAACATAATAAAGAACTGCCATGATTAATTTTTGTATCGATAACCTGGAAGAAATAAAGAGTTTACTGATTAAACTTAATTCTGAAACGTATAATTACAGGTCAGGAATGCTTGATCACGGTACCATTGGACAACATTGTAGACATGTGATAGAGTGTTACGAATGTTTAATTGATGGGAATAAAGGCCAGATTGTAGATTATGACCTTCGAAAGCGTTGTAAAATGACTGAAACGGATCAATTTGTTGCCATTAATAAAATTGACTCCATCATCACTGAACTTTTATTAATGTTAGAGGATAAAGATTTAAGTGTTAAAGTAAATTTTTCTTCTATAGATTTCAACAGTAGTCATACCAAATCTACCCTTCATCGATAATTGATGCATAATCTGGACCACGCAATCCATCACCAAGCATTAATGAAAGTAGTTTTAAATGAATTAGGTCAGCAGAATTTGTTGTCAGAACAATTTGGGTATGCTCCATCAACGTTACGATTTAGAAAAGAATGTGCACAGTAAGTTATATCCCATTAAAAACCGGTTTTGTCTTTACATCAAACCGGGATGAATCTCCATCACGTTTAACTCATCCGCCTTCCGTACATCATACCGATTTCGGACATATTATCTATCCCGAGGACGAAAAGGGAGGTAGTTGGATTGGTGTTGACTCCGGTGATCGGGTTATTTGTTTACTTAATGGTGCTTTTGAAAAACATATCCGAAAAGACCGATATAGAAAAAGTCGGGGCAAAATATTAATTGAAGCCTTTAATAGTTTTGATTTTAAGTCATTCGTTGAGCACACTAATTTAATCGACATAGAACCTTTTACATTGATTTGGATCGAGTTTAATAAATCTGAGCATATTCATGAATTAATTTGGGATGGTTCTGGCAAACATACAAATACGTTAAATAGTGAAGAAAATCATCTGTGGCAATCTTCAACTTTGTACACTCCACAACAAAAAATAACAAGACAATCCTGGTTCAAAAACTGGTTGACTGATAATGCACAAAAAGTCTCTCCTGATACACTTAGTTTTCATACAAAATCATATACTTTCGATTCTGAATGTGATATACTAATGAAAAGAGCGAATGTTGAAACTGTATCTATATCTCAAATTCGCATTGATACCAACCTGACTCAGTTTAAATACATTGATTTAGTTCGTAATCAAGAGCACATAACTGATTTCGTTAAAGTGCGTGATTAGGATAAATAACTGGCTGGTCCATCCATAAGTTTATTTCATACTATCATTTCAATATTCGATTGACGAGTACTAAAATAAGCATCAGCTGTACCAATTTGTACTTTTTTTGTAAAAGTGATATCACATTGAGCTTTGGACCTGTTAATTTCCAATTCTCCTTCTAACTGTTTTGTCAACAGCTGTACGATTTCTACTCCAGTAGCACTGTATTCAAAAATACTAGTTCCGTTTGAGGTGATAGCTTGGGGATCATGTAAACAGAATCTAACATTTTGGTTTTCAATTTCAGTCAAATGAATTTGCAGTGTAGTCTGTTTGTCCGTAGAATTCCTATTCTTGAAAATGGATGATATGAGCTCATTACAAATAAGTGATAATGGCAATAGTTGGTTGACGTTCATAATCACTGGATCCATCTTGTACTCAAAAAGTACATTGTCGGATGTTGATAAATATCTCGATTGTGCATCTTTTGCAATTTCAGTTAAAATTTCACCAGCATTTAAACTGGCAAAATTATGACTACCGTGGATTTTTTTATTAATTCTTGCAATTACCTGGATTCGTGCAATGCTCCGCTCTATAGCTTCAACACATTTTTCGTCGTTGGAATCCGATTCCATTTCAAGAAATCCACTAATCACAGCCATATTGTTATTTACTCTGTGGTGGACTTCAGATAAAAGAATTTGTTTCTCTGTCAAAAGAATTTCTAATTCCGTCTTTTTCCGCATCAATTCAGTGACTTCAATTGCATAAATATGAAATGAATCTGATGGTGAATGATGCACTACTTGTTCATAAAATAGGTCATTTGATTCAACCAGAAACTGAGTAGATTTATATTTTCGAGGTGAATTGGATAAATATTTTGCACTGAACTCTTTTAAAAATGGATGGTTCAATCCTTCTTCATTCAGAGTTGGAAAAATTCGTAGTGCAGCATTATTCACATATACTATTTTACCCTCTTCTGTAATTTCCAGAACAGGATTTGGATTAGAATTTGGAAAATCAGCTAATTTCTTTTGAGATTCTAGTGATGTTGAAAGTTGAGTATTTATTTTTAACCACATCCTTGCAACAAAAAAACCATAAATCAATATCAATAGTCCTGATATTATTGAGATTCTCAGAATTCTGTTTTTAAAAACAATGAAATCATTATTTAATTCAGAAAATATATTTTCCACCTCACTAGTTAAGCTTGCATCCATATAGTGTATTGTTAACATACTTTCAAGCAACTCATCAGAAGTGAAGGTGTTATTATTAATTCCCGCAAAGATTTCCTCACCACTTTTCAGTATTTGATCAATTTTCACTGAACACTCATGCCACATATTGTCTGAACTGGAATATTTATCCAAACTGCCAAAATATTGATCGATTTCGAGCAATTGATTGATAATGTCAGAATCCACTCTGATATCAGCTAAAGTATTTGTGATGAGAATCTGATCGGGTGAAGTTTCAGAAGTTTCCTCTATAGTTTGGCGAATATTTTGTGCTTTTGAAATGAAGTCCACAAAATTTTGATAGTGATCTTCATCTCCGGAAATTGAAAATAAATAGAGCTCATTAACACCTTGTTTCTGATATTCGCCCCATTTCACATTCATTGATGTGAATAACTGAACAGCAGTCATTAATTGAACAGACTTGTATATCATTATGGTAAAAATGAATAACCCAAGTCCGAGTAACAAAGCATGTTTTAATACATTTTTCATAACATTTTGAATTTATTTATCAGACGAAAAGCGTCACCTTTCCTGACAATAATTATTTAATTAATCCTTCAACTCAATCATTTTATAAAGCTTAGTCTCAGGTATTGCGTAAAAATTTAAATTAAATCGTCAGGTTCTATTGATTTAGCCGTCTATTTGTAAAAATTGCAGACCATCTTATGGTGATCTGATTTAACAGATACACAATTCTCAAAAAAATATGTTTAAAATATCGATGTACGGTGCCGATTGGTGTTCAGATTGTAAACGAGCTAGATGATTTCTGGCTGATAACAACATTCAATATGAATTTATTGATATAGAATCTGATGGAATTTCAGCTGATTATGTTACTAAAATCAATAACGGGAAAAGAATTATTCCAACGTTTAATGTCAATGGACAATATTACACGAACCCAGATAATGAAAAATTAGTAATTATTCTGGACTTAGAAATTCCCACGGATAATCATATCTATGATGTAGTCATTATTGGTGGCGGTGCTGCGGGAATTACAACGTCAATTTATGCACAACGTGATAAGTATGATACGTTAATCCTGGAGCAAAAAAACATTGGTGGGAATGCGTATTTAACAAAAAATATTGAAAATTATCCTGGTTTTAAAATTGTCTCCGGACCGGAATTAATGGATCGAATGGCTGATCAATCTGAAACTCTTGGTGCAAAAATAGTGACTGGGGTTCATATTAACTCTGTAGAAATAACGAATAAGTATTTTCATATTAAGACTAATACCCAACTATACAGAGGCAGAACCGTTGTTTTAGCAACTGGTAGCACATACAGACTCCTGAATGTCCCGGGGGAATCCGAGTTAATTGGTAGTGGTATTCATTTTTGTGCTACATGTGATGGGGCATTTTATCGTGGTAAAGATGTTATTGTTGTCGGTGGTGGAAATAGTGCACTTGAAGAAGCAATGTTTTTAGCTGGTTTCTGCAATAAAGTTACAATTTTATCAAAATCAGAAACCTTTAGTGCTACCAAAACATATGTAGACAAACTTGATTCATACAAGAATATCGAAGTACATATAAATGTGGATGTAATCCAATTCAATTCAAACGATTCCAACCAATTTGAATCCGTTAGAATCAGAGAAAAAACGCAGAATGAAGAACGAATAATCAAAGCAGATGGGGTTTTTATATTTATTGGTCTTTCACCAAATACAAAATCATTTAAATCATTAATTGATTTATCCGATAGTGGTCATATTATTACTACCGGACTAAATCAGACTTCACATCCAGGTATTTTTGCAGCTGGAGATTGTAGATTTGGTGCGATTGCTCAAGTTGCAGCAGCAACTGGAGAAGGTGTTGTTGCAAGTTATGGAGTAAGGCAATATTTGACTGAAAAAAAACACCAAGAGCCTGAACTTGAAACTTAGGAATATTAAAATGTTAAATTCGAACAATTGTAATTTTTAAAATAGAAAAGCCCTTGACAGTCATTACTATCAAGGGCTTTATTTTTTTGTACCGCTGGCCGGACTCGAACCGGCACGGACTTTTGAGGTCCATTGGATTTTAAGTCCAACGTGTCTACCATTCCACCACAGCGGCAACCTGTTCTGATTAATCAGACAAGACCCCAAAGATAGAGCCACATTCGTCAAAAAGCAATAACATTCGTTGATAATTTATATAGTTTATGTCCGTTATTTAGACATTACCATTTAAAAATCAGGATACGTACCTTTACACGAATACGAACTAACATCTAGACTATGAAAAAGTTAACCACAACATCCCTGTTTGCTCTCCTTTTACTAATTTTAGTCATCCCGGCACAGGCACAATTCTCATTTGGGGTTTCTTACGAAGAACGCCCTGATGCTCCTGAGCAAGGATTCGGACTTCAATTGGAGCACAGTTTACTTCCATTCGACTTTATCGCATCATTACGTGCCAGATTGAATTTCAGTTATTTCTCACAAGATGCATCATTGTCAGTACCGTTAAATAGTCAACCGTCTGTTGAATTCGGAAGAATACAGAGTGTTGATTACGGTGGAGCAATTCTTGGTGGACTTAAATTGGGTATGATTTCACCATATGTTGGACTTGGTCTCGGTGTTGATTCATGGAAATTCAAACTGGACGACTATGAAAATTCCTACGACAACGATACGATCAATTACTATGGTTTACTTGGTGCATCATTATCCATTTTCCCGGTAGTGCATCCTTATGTTGAATATCGTGTTTCTGAGTACGGAAGTGTCGAAGAAGTCCGTGAACAAATGGACGAAGGAAAAGGAAGATTTATTATTGGTGTGAAGTTTAACTTCTAGGTATCACTTCGTTCCAACCACTTTAAGAGCCGAAAATCGTCATATTAACACGGTTCTCGGCTTTTTTTATATCAATTCAAGCTTCTGAATTGAATTTGCGAGTCCCAATCCACATCGTGATAAGCAATGATGTAGTAATCAGAGCCGACAGCAAGCAATACTGACAAAATGAGTAAATAACGAACGCTTGCAGATAGACCAGCCACATACTCATGATAAATCCGATCGCATTCACAATCTGAGTTATTTTCAGAGCCAGTGGACTCCCGTATTGGTAGTAGAACAGAATCCCTGTCATGAGGACCAGATAGTAAGCAAGACCAGCATACGCCAACGGAATCCCAAAAAGTACTGCATATTCACTACTCAGAACCGCATCACATCCGGCTATGAGTGAACAACCTGGATCAGCCTGATAGAAATGGAGAGCGGCAAGATACACCGCATCTCCAAATCCAATTAGAACAAGTATCAGATAGATGTAAATGAAGCGATTGCTCATTGATTACTCAGCAGCTTCTAATTCACTTAATTTATCGATGATTAACTGACGAAATGCTTCTTTAGTCCGAGGTGTTGGCGTGTACGTTCCGTTAAAAAAGAAAGAGGGTACTGAATTAATTTTCAGATCAACCCCAGAGTTGAAATCCTTCTCGATCTTGGCAAAAATGGCCTCGTCACGTACATCCTGCTGAAATTGGACATCATCTAACCCGAGGTCTCGTGCGTAAGCCAGAAAGGCCGAAGAAGCCATACCGCGTGACCACATCTGCTGATTAGTCATCAACAAGTCATGCATTTCCCAAAACTTAACCTGACGGCCTGCTGCTTCTGCTGCACTGGCTGCCATAGTAGCAAACTGATGTGCGTTTACAA
>DLXM01000243.1 GCA_003448835.1 Bacteroidota bacterium
TCAAGAGTTGGTTCAGTGTAACCTCGGAATTGTTCTCTTGAAATAGAGATTCCGGTTGGTTGAGGTGGAATGATATCCAGAATATGTTGAGGTAGCGCAAGGGTACTGGCAGACAATGTCGCCATCATAGCATCTATTGCAGATCTTTGCAGTGTGGGGTTTACAGCAACAGGTCCCGACTGACCATCTCCTCTGGAATTATAATTGTAATTTACACCTCCAATGAGTTTAACGGTTGCTTCAGTTTGATAACGATGAAATAAATACATGGGTACCAGAACATCGTGCAGACTCGCCATTGGCACTCCTTCACGAATCATATTCTCAGAAAAACGATCCAGAGTTTTTTTACGAACATCCAGAATATGTGTCATTTGCGCCACGTGGTCAGTTCCATATTCCCATAAATGTGCATCCGGATGAGCACCGCCTTGAGCTCGTGCATCCCGATCTGAGATGTACAATAATCCATTATCTATAGTTTCTTTCAAAATAGTTTGTAAAGCTTCGTCTTCATTTACATTATCAGGAAAATCCTGATAACCATATTTAATAGCTTGAATATCCCATTCCCCTATCTCGGTGTCGTAAGCCTCACTAAGGTCAAAACTTCCATCACTATTAACGATCACTTTTGGATGAGGATAATCCATCACCGACGCTCTGTCATTTACACTTGATGCAAAGTTATGTGCAATGCCCAATGTATGACCAATTTCGTGAGCGGATAGTTGTCGGATTCGAGCCAGTGCCATTTCAATCATACGGTTGTCGGGTTCAGAGCCATCAGCATAGGGTCCTAATAAGCCTTCAGCAATTAGAAAGTCCTGACGAACACGCAGCGAACCCAGAGAAACATGTCCCTTTATGATTTCACCTGTTCTTGGATCGGTGACTGAAGAACCGTACGACCAACCCCGGGTCGATCGATGAATCCATTGAATTACATTATAGCGTACATCCATTGGATGAGCATCAGCCGGAAGCACTTCAACACGGAATGCATCCTTATAACCAATCGCTTCAAATGCTTGACTCCACCAACGGCCACCATCCAGGAGTGCTGATCTCACCGGTTCAGGAGTACCGTTGTCTAAATAGTATACAATCGGTTCCACAGCCTCACTTACAGCTGCTGATGGATCTTTTTTCTCTAATCGATGTCTGGCTATAAACTGTTGAACAAAATCACCGCCTATTGGAGCACTGTAATCCTGATATGAGATACCGAAAAATCCTGATCTCGGGTCAGTTTTTCGTGGTTTATAATTGTCATCCGGAAGTTCAATCAGGGAGTGGTGTAAACGTACAGTAATGGCATCGCTCGAAGGTGTAACGCTTCGAACCCAGCCTCCAGCACCGGACCCGGTAAAGGTTATGGTAGCCTCAAATTCAGTATTTTTTGGAAAGTTAAATGTAGCAGGCATGTAAATTGCAGACCTGCTTTTATCTACCGAAAAATTGCCCTGATTTGATCGACGTAATGTTTCAGCCACCCCATGTGCGTCTCTCAATAGAAAATCAGTAGCATCGATCAGAATACGACCATCTTCTTCAGCAGCTACTGTAAATCCCCACAAAACAGATTGTGCAAAAGCTTCATCCACAGACTTTCGTTCCAGCCAGTTGTCTGACGATGCACGATAATCATAGTTGGGTTGTCGTAACAGAACTTTTGGACCAACCCGATCAAAAACGACGATTCTGGTATCACCCAGTTGTCCGCGATCCAGGCCAATATCGTTTGAACCCATACCTGCAGCCATAGAATTAACATATAGAACCTCTTGACCCGGTTTGTCAATTTCCAACCAGATTTTGCCTTCTGTTGCATCCCACCAGAAATTAAAATATCCTTCGTGTAATTCCATTCCGGATGTTTTTTCTGAAATGGATGTTTGTGCAAAAACAGCGGATGACCCGATAAAAATGACAAGAATGAGTTGAGTAAGGATTGTTTTCATAGGAAGATTGTTAGTCGATACGATTGTGGATAGGTGCTGAAAGAACTTTTACTGACGATTTTAAATAAAAAATTTGTACACTTTGATGGTTGAATCTATTGAAAATTTATTTTCATTACCATGTTTTGAGCGATTTCTATAGTTCAAGGTTGTAAAAAGTGTTAACTAACAGTATTAAAGATGGTTCAGGACACGTACATTAGAAATCCGTTTAAACTTTAATCCAGGAAATCAGATCATGAAAAATAATCGAGCCCTTGTTTTATTTTTAATCATTTTTGCTGTCTCATATCCTCTGGAACAGTTATTTGCTCAGGATGTGACCACTGTATTTTTTGTCCGCCACGCCGAAAAAGTCGATTCTTCGAGCGATCCTGAATTGAGTGAAGAAGGAAAAACCCGCGTGGAGTCGTTAACGGCGATGCTCGAAAAAGCTTCAATCGGAGCAGTTTATTCAACGGATTACATCCGCACCCGCGAAACTTGTAAACCAACGGCAGAGCTGCATGGGGTAGATTTAAAGCTCTATGATAATAATCAACGTTCTCAATTAAATGATATGGTTAATGAATACCGAGGTGAGACTATTTTAGTTTGTGGCCATTCCAATTCGGTGCCCAGATCTGCCAATCATCTATTGGGACGAGAGGTTTTTGAGGATTTTGACGAGAAAGATTATGGCAACATAATTATTGTTACGATTCCAACCACAGGTGAGCCGACATACACTTTGCTTCGTTATTAATAGCGAAATTTTCTTTCAGCGATTAGATACGGGTAGCTTATTAGGTTCAATAAGCTCATATTGAATCGCAGATATTTAGGATAAAATCCTGAGATGAAATCAGGTTCGCAAAATTAATGTGTATCAGCTATCGTTTTTCGCTATGACCCAAATCGCGTGAATGATTCCTGGGATGTAGCCTAAAAGTGTAAGCAGAATATTTAGCCAGAACGCGCCTGTTATTCCCACAGTTAAAAACACGCCGAGAGGTGGTAGTAAAATGGCGAAAATGATTCGAAGTAAACTCATAATAGATTTATATTTAGTTGCGATTTAATTTTATATCCATACTCATGGATTATTTTGGATTTTGCTAATCGTAAAATAAACTGCACACCCATTATCTTTTTCTGATTCGACCCATATTTGTCCATTCATCGTTTCGATCGCTTTTTTCGTAATAGAAAGACCGATTCCTGATCCTTGTGTTTTTAATTCAGGATGTGCTTTTTGTAATAATTCAAAAATCTTTTCATGGTGTTCGGGTTCTATTCCAATACCATTATCTATAATCCCAATTTCCCAATCAAAATCCAATTCCCGGGCTGAAATACGTATATATGGACTCTGATTCAGCTTCTGGAACTTAATACTGTTACTGATTAAATTTTGAAATACTAGCGATATTAATGCAGGATGTGCTTGTACAATGGGTAGTTTTTCGGATTCAATTACTGCCTTTGCATCTGTAATTTGTTTTCTTAAGAGATTTTCAACGTCCTCCAAAACCACATTGAGGTCTACATTTTCGAGTGATTCGTGCGAATGGCCAATTTTTGAATAATCGAGCAAATCATACACTATTTTTCGCATTCGAGTAGCTCCGTCAACGGCATAATGGAGAAAACTTTCAGCTTTCGGGTTCAATCGATCGCCCAGATTTTTTTTGAGTAAAGTCAGAAAGCTACTAACCATGCGAAGTGGTTCTTGCAATTCATGTGAGACTACATACGCATATTGCTCGAGTTCATAATTGATATCGTGTAATTGTCGGGCATTTTTTTCAAGTGCGTCGTTTAGTTGTAAGAGATCACGCTCAGT
>DLXM01000356.1 GCA_003448835.1 Bacteroidota bacterium
GTGATATTTGTTTCTAAACATGTGGTTTAAGCGGATTCGCCTCATAACTACTGGTATCACTTAAATTTTATTTGACATTGCAAATCACCGTATTTATAATCGGTTCTTCGATTTGGATACCAATAATTCAGCGATACTAGTAGGAGAATATGGAGATAGCGCTGAAATTATAGATGATTATAGTGCTTGTTGTATGAGTAATTCAACAATTGAATTTTATAAGAGTATGACCGAAAAAAATGATAATCCCTATATTATAATTGGTCGTTTAAACCCGTCGAATGACTTATTCAGTCAAATGGATTGAGAAGTTTCTTTTCAACTTTACTATAAAGCTGATATCTGGTTTGTTAGATTATTGACAGCTTGGCGGATTCGTTCGATTTCATGGTTGATTTGGTCCGTGCCGGTATTTTCTGTAACAGCATATCTTAGACCAGGCAACATCCACGATGCATATCCACTAAATGGGTCAATAGATGCATATAACGAATGAAACCAACGCCCAAATGGCATCCCTTCTTCATGCAAAAATGCTTTTTCCAGATCTATCATTTGCTGATTTAAAGTAGATAGCTCATCACTTTCAAGGTGACCGCCACGGACAAGATTTGCAAGGCGAACTTCAGCCAAAGCTGCGGCGATAGTCAGATTTTCGATCGACTCGTTCAATGCTGCCAGATTTAACTCAATTTCTTTATCAAAAGCCATTTTGTCCAATGTCTCAACGTGGGATTTAAGATCTGATCCATAACGCAACAAATCATAAGGCAGGATATCCGCGTTGGCGAATCGGGTTGCTACTACGGCATATACACCGGCAAGTGTCGGACCATACACAAATTTTCCGTCTAAGAAGCGCTCGTAGTACGTAAATGTGTCATAATTTGAGTGATAAACCGGTACTGTAGATGAAATAGACATCCCGGCTGAGGGAACTCCCGCGTGCATGTACAATGGAACATGATCTGATCCGCCTCCCAGACTACCAATATTAGGTTCAGTACGAGTCGTATCGCGATTCCATTGATCGTAAACTGTTCCATCGATATCCGGGTGTGGGACCACTTTCGTGGCTTCAATGATGGCCGATTTCAAAGAAGGCGCTGCACTCGAGCCAAAATTTGCACCCGTTACGGACATATCCGCATTCAGATAGATGACCGCGTTGGCCATGAGATCTGACCGCATTTGTTCGACCCATTCTGAGGAGCCAATAATCAAAAACTCTTCGGCATCCCAGTGTGCAATCATGATGCTTCGTTTCGGACGATACCCATTTTGCACCAACTCACCCAAACTTTCGGCGAATGTGAGTAACATTGCTGTTCCGCTGTTCGGGTCCGTGGCACCAAAACCCCATGCATCAAAATGACTTCCTAAAATGATCCATTCATCCGGAAATTCGCTGCCTTCGAAAGTGCCGATCACGTTTGTAATTCGCTTGAAATCGGTCGGTTGATCAACTTCGAGATTCACCGTAAGCGCACTACCACCCTCGAGTTTATAGGCGTAGGGTAGTCCACCTTGCCAGTCAGAGGGGACATCTCCGGTAGTCATTCGGGATATAATTTCCTCAGCAGCTCCGTAGCCTATCGGTGCCACCGGGATGGTATGAAATGGGACCTCATCGAGTGATAAACGGTCAATTTGTGTGTCGCCATCCAGTGGCAATGCCGGTTCGAAAGGCGTCAACGGATCGCCAAAATAGTCCATCGTGAGTAGTGATCCACGCTGAATCGTATGTTCGTTGCTGTAACGACCATCCGGATACACCTCTCCATTTTTGAATCCACCATTTGCCGGATCTGTGAATATTATGAGCCCGGCAGCACCGGCTTCTTTAGCAAATTTGGCCTTGAATCCACGGAAATTGCCTCCATATCGTGCTAAAACGATTTTACCGGTCACATCCACGCCCAATTCTTTAAGTTTTTGGAAGTCCTCACGCCGCCCAAAATTAGCATAAACTACTTCGGCGGTGACGTTACCGGAGCCGCTGTAGGCATTGTATCCGTGATGCAGACGATTGTCGATGGTTGATAAATCAGACTCCAGGGGGATTTCTTTATTCGGTAGATTTATGATTTCGGGGGAGTTGATCGTGATGTTGATCGTTCCCGGGTCGGGCAGCCAGACGTCGTAGTCATAATGCTGTACATCCATGGATGCGGTTTTCATGACATGACTCATGTAATCGATGACCAGGCGATTTTCCGGAGTTCCAGCTACGTTGGGTACACGGGTGAGTTCATAAAGGTGTTTTCGGTACGTTTCCGGACGATGCATGTTGATGAGCATCTGTTCGAGTCCGCGTTGTTCAACACTTTTGGGTCCGGTGAATCCTTTGAGTTGATATGAATTTGGCGAATTTTGGGCAAAAGATTGTTGTAAGCTGCCGCAAAATAATAGTAGAGTTAGTGCGAAACCGAAGATTTTCATAAGGAATGGAATTTTTGGTGATGGACTCGCCTAAATAAACCAAAAATCAGGGTTGAATCAAAGGGCGAGAAACGGTTCCACGGATTGGTATAACAATGTCGTCGTTTCGACGAGGCAATTTAATTTCAAAAAGCATTTCCAGATTGGAAACCAGATTTTTCATGGCCGGACTCAGTTGAGTTACCGTGATTTCGCCGTTTACGGGAGCATTTTCCCAGTTGGAATTGGGTTCCGGGGACATAATACCTTGTAAATTGAACAGGAAGTCTGCATGATCCAGCTCCATAAATTCGATCAGAAACTGCTGTGATTGTGGATCAGCTTGAATTTGAGTCCGAAATTCGGTGGATGGATCGTTGGGTATGAAAAGTCCGACTGCGGGGTACATGGCTGCAACTGCACCGAAGTTAAGCGCAGATATTGTGGCCTTAAGAGTGAGCGATTCGGTTGGGAAGGATTCTTCGGGGATGTTCAAGAGTTGGAGTGGGTTACCAAGTAATGATACTGTTGCATTTGATGCCAAATCGTCACCGAATTCATCTTTAAATTCGGTTGCAGTGAAGTGTGTTTCATCGAGTTGGTTGAATACCATTTCGGCCGGCAACACAGCCAATTTGAAACTAGCGGATGTGCCGATGTCGAGAATCATTTTCTGAGCTGTGAATTTGGGTTGTCCGGCGGACTCAAAATAAGTGACGTTGTAGAAAACCACATTCCCTTCAAATGCCAGGATCTCGACCGAAGCAACGCTGATACCTGCCGTTGTACTGGATGGTGCGAGCTCAGTTTGGATCGTATTGAATAATTTTCGCTCTGATGAGGAAATTTTCCATAAACTGTAAAGGAATATGGTTACGAAAAGTAAAATCAACCACAAAAGGATTCTTTTGATCATGGTATTTTGGCGTTCGAAGTGTTGTTTTGTGAGTTATGTCTATTTTTTAATTTGAGAACCTGATGAAAATCGATTATTGGTGGTGGTTTTGGATGTCTTTTTTTGTGAAAATCAGTTTTAAGTCGTGAAGTTAGTGATCAACTCTGTTGGTGTTTCGTGAGTTGAAGGTTGTCAAAATTTCATCCCAGTGGAGGCTGACTTCGGTGCTGTTATCCATATCGCGCAGGGTGAATTTGTCTGTTGAGAGTTCTTCGTCGCCGATGATGATGGTGAATCGGGCTGACTCCCGGTTGGCTTCTTTCATCTGTGCTTTGATGGAACGGGCTGCGTAGTCCATTGAAACTGAGCATCCCATTTCTCGCAGTGAGGGCAGGTGGGAGAGGGCGAAGTCGATCGCTTCGGAGCCGCGTGTTACCACGTAGATGTCCAATCGGGAGGGGTGTCCAAGTTCGATATTGAGCGACTCGCATGCAATCATGAGTCTCTCCATGCCAGAGGCAAATCCAACCGCCGGGGTAGATAGTCCCCCAATTTCTTCGATGAGCAAGTCATATCGACCGCCGCCACCCAATGCGTCCTGTGATCCAAGATCCGGACTCACCAGCTCAAATGCGGTGCGAGTGTAATAATCGAGTCCACGGACCAATGTTGGAGTCTCCACATAGCTGATTCCCAGTGCATCCAGGTGTTTTTTGACCTCGATGTAATGCTGCTGACTCTCATCATTCAGATAATCAGTAATAATCGGGACATTGGCGATGAGAGCTTGGTCTTCTTTTTCTTTTGAATCCAGTATGCGCATCGGATTCGTTTGTAGTCTGGATTGAGAAATTTCACTTAGTTCAGATTTGTGTGGTTCAAAGTAGGCGACCAATGCTTCTTTGTACACTTTTCTGGATTCCGGGTCCCCCACAGAATTGATTTTTAGTGTTGTGTTCGGGATGCCAATCTGACGATACACATCAATCATAAAAGCAATGATTTCAGCGTCAGCCGTTGGATTTGGACTCCCGATTAGCTCGGCACCAAACTGGTGAAACTGACGTTGACGTCCTTTTTGAGGACGTTCAGCGCGAAACATTGGACCAATATAAAACAGTTTCTGAACTCCACCACGTTGCTCCAAGTGATGTTCTACAAACGCGCGCGCAACAGGTGCCGTCCCTTCAGGACGCAGCACGTATTGGTCATCTCCACGATTAAAAGCGAACATTTCCTTTGAAACGATATCCGTTAACTCACCAACGCCACGCGCAATTAGTCCGGTTTGTTCCATAATCGGAGTTCGGATCTCCTGAAAATGAAATTTCTTAGCCGTTTTTCGGATTATTTGCTCTAAATACTGCCATTTACCCGATTCTTCGGGTAAAATATCGACCATTCCGTTGTGCGTTGTAAACCGCA
>DLXM01000078.1 GCA_003448835.1 Bacteroidota bacterium
GAGTGGGGTCTTTTTCTTTCCAAAAAGCTCTGAATTTGGCTTCTTTTTCGGATACATTGCCTCTTTTTAATTCCTTGATGGTCGTTTCGTCGGCAATATATTTCATATTATCGAGTGCTACATCCAGATTCAATAAACTCGTTGGGATATCAAACCATCTGGTTAGTACATTTTTTTGGGTAAGTATGGTTTCATTACCTCCAACATAACCAACTAAATTGAATCGATACCAGGAGTTTTTAAATTTCCGATTTGGAACATTTATATACTTAAGGTCATATGTTGCTGAGGTATCTTTTGGCACTAATGAAATTCGATTTGAGTCAGATTTAATCTCAAATGAAGGTATTGTTGTTCCATCACTTGAAAGATTTGCAGACCATGTTAACCGGGTGTTTTCGCTTTGATTTGCCAGAATTGGCCCTAATTCAAACATCTTAACAACAAGTGAATCAAATTGAGTATCAGAGTTTGTGATTCCAAGTAAATAGAAATCATGAGCATATTTTACATTATTACCCAAATTCATCAAGTTGAAAGACCCATCTTCCTTCTTAGAATCTAAAAGAAGTATTGATCCGGTGTTGGCACTACTAAATTTTGGAACTGATATTGTGCCTCGTTGAATTGCTGCTTCACGAGACTCTCTGCGATTAGGTCTTCGCTGCTGCATTTGCATAGAAGTAGAGGACGATGTAATTGCTGATAGTGGAATTTCTTGTCCGTTTACTAAGAGTGTTGTTATGAGTCGATATTCATCTGGTGCAATTTCCATTTTAACGAATCCTTCAATATATCTTTCATCAGATTGAGTGTCCTCATATGATGTAGTATTTACAGTTGCTGACCATGATTCTCTGGCAAGAAACGCCCTATCAGGGATTAATGGGATATCTTTTTCATACAAATCGAAAATTAATTCTATTTCTGAAACGAAATTTTCAGTAAGCACTCCATTAGCCTGACTACGATCACGACGAAAGTTTAATTTGTCGTAGTTGATTCTGAAAATAAAATTAACTTCAGTATTGTTATCCAGTCCGGGCAAATAAAATTGATCCAAAAAAGAAGACGGGGCTCGATTCATAGAGTGTAAAACAGGATAATTCGCTCTTGGCTGTCCAATTAAGTAATTGGGCGCTAATATGAAAATAGCAATTGTAGCTATAAATATGATTCGTTTCATAGGTGCTGGTTTTTCAATAATATCGACATGCATACTAAACGATTTAAATTACGAATGTTGTATATAACACTTATAATTTGAAAATCGTCACGAAAATTAGATAAAAAAAGAAATTTTTATCGAGCAATTGGTATTTTCAGTCTGAAAGCGATTTTCTGTTACAAAACGAAGGAATTAGATTAATGAGTGAGACATATCAAGAGTTTTTAGATCAAATTACTACAATCAAATTAGGTGGCGGCGCGAAAAGAATCGCAAATGAACATAAAAAAGGAAAGTTAACAGCCAGAGAACGAATTGCTGCATTAATAGACGCAGATACAACGTTTGAGGAAATCGGGTTATGGGCAGCTTTTGAAATGTATGAAGAGGCTGGTGGATGTCCCGGAGCAGGTGTTATAACCGGATTTGGATTTGTACATGGTCGAAAATGTATTATTGTCGCAAACGATGCCACAGTAAAAGCCGGTGCCTGGTTTCCTATGACAGCAAAAAAAAACTTACGCGCTCAGGAAATAGCGATTGAAAATCATATCCCAATAATTTACCTGGTTGATTCAGCAGGTGTTTATCTACCCATGCAGGATGAGATTTTTCCTGATAAGGAGCATTTTGGTCGGATTTTTAGAAATAATGCTAAAATCAGTGCCCTGGGAATTCCGCAACTGGCAGCAATTATGGGAAGTTGTGTTGCTGGTGGTGCCTATTTGCCTATTATGAGTGATGAAGCATTAATTGTTGATGGTACAGGAAGCGTGTTTTTGGCCGGAAGTTATTTGGTACGTTCGGCAATCGGAGAGCAAGTCGATAATGAAACTCTCGGTGGTGCAACAACACATACTGAAATTAGCGGTGTAACGGACTATAAAGTAAAAGATGACCACGAATGTATCCAAACACTTCGGGAGCTCATGGGACACCTCAAAGAGCCCCATAAGTTTGGTTTTACACGCAATGATTCAGTTGAACCGGCCAATGATATTTCAAAAGTTCAGGATTTTTTCCCACTTGATCGTAATCGTCCATATGACATGATGAAAATCATCAATTCTGTAATTGATGCCGACAGCTTTACTGAATTCAAAAAAGGGTATGGACAGACAATTATTACCGGATATGCCCGAGTTGATGGTTGGAGTGTTGGAATTGTTGCAAATCAGCGTCAGGTTGTGAAATCCAAACAAGGAGAGATGCAAATTGGTGGAGTCATATATTCTGACAGTGCCGATAAAGCCACCCGATTTATTTTGAATTGTAATCAAAAGAAAATCCCGTTGGTATTTCTTCAGGATGTAACCGGATTTATGGTTGGGAAACGTAGTGAACATGGTGGAATTATAAAAGACGGGGCAAAAATGGNNTACGGAGCTGGAAATTATGCCATGTGTGGAAAAGCGTATGATCCACGATTGATTTATGCATGGCCAACAGCACGAATTGCAGTCATGGGTGGATCACAAGCAGCAAATACATTGTTTCAGATAGAAATGTCGTCATTGGAAAAAAAAGGTGAAGTTATCACCGATGAATTCAAGAAAGAATTTCTTGATCGTATCACTAAAAAATACAATCACCAAACCGATGTACGATATGCTGCGTCACGATTATGGGTCGATGAAATAATTTTTCCTGAAGAAACGCGAGATAGAATCTCCAGTGCAATTCAAACCGCAGATCACCAAACTAAAATGGAAGAATTTAAAGTTGGTGTCATACAGGTCTAAATTCGAATGATTTACATTTTTTTATTTAATTCAGTTTCTGATTTAATAAATCTTTGTTCATTTTCGGATACAACTCACAGCAAGAAATATAATTATGCAAAAAAGTCAATTAAGTGTTGCTTTAGTCGTCGTTTTGCTGGCATTAAGCTTTAATGTTCATGCTCAACAAGCTCCGGCTTATGCACTAAAAAATGTAGTTATTCACGATGGAGTGACTCAAGCCTATAATGGTCACATTGTCTGGAGAAATGGTATCATCGAGGCAATTGGAGAATCCATTGAGATTCCTTTTGATGCTCACACAACTGATGGAGGGGATACATTGCATGTATATTCTTCTATAGTGGATGGTGCAGCTACATGGGGGAGTCCTGATTTACCAGGCAGACAAGAACGACCACCACGTCCTGGTGATCCAACTTACGACCGAGCCGGAATCCAGCCTGATAGAGTGCCCTCCAGCCATTTAAAATCGGAAGATAAAAGTTTTGCAGCTGCTTATAATGCTGGGATAGGAGTTGCTGCCCTTGGGTTTAAAGGCAATATGTTCCCGGGTTCAATTGATGTTTTTACGATTGATGATACTCAAACTAAAGAGTATTTATTTAAATCAAATATTGGACAAAAGTATCAGTTTACTGGTGCCAGTGGAGTTTATCCGTCGACTTTGATGGCTATGATGGCAAAAACCAGGCAATTGTTTTACGATGCAACTGCATTGAAGTCGCATCAGGATCTGTATAATGGTAATCCAACATCTTATGAAACTCCTAAACGTGATTTGGTTTTAGAATCATTATTCCCGGTACTTAATAAAGAAAAGCCACTTTTCGCACATATTGATTCGAGAGATGACATCCAAAGACTGTTAAAAATGCAGGATGAACTTGGGTTCAATATTGTATTGGTCTCAGGAAAAGCAGCTTATACGATGGCTCAGGAGTTGAAAAACCGACAAATATCCGTATTGGCTTCTATCGATATATCCAAAAAACCGGAATGGATGGATAAGAGCGAAAAAAGTGATTCTTTGAAAACGGATACCTTGAGCACAGATGAATTAGCATTTCGTGAAAAACAGGAATCAGCCTGGATACTGGAGCGGGATAATATAAAATCATTGCTTGATCAGGGGGTCCTGGTTGGGTTTGCATCAAATGGAATGGATCTCAAAGAATTAAGTGAGAAGATGAAATACTTAACTGAAAGTGGATTGAGTGAATCACAACTTAATGCCATTTTTACTGTGAATTCCGCCAAAATATTAGGTATTGATCGAAGTTTTGGTCGATTATCACCAGGTTATGTGAGCAATATTCGAGTGTATTCTAAGGAGTTTTCAAATCCGGATACAAAATTATTACACGTAACAAATGGTGGAGCACTAACTGAAATCAAACATGAAACTCCATCCCCAAGAGGTAGAAGATGAGAATTACCGTATTAACTTTATTGATTGGTCTATGTACCTCATTTGCGTTTGCTCAACAGACAGGATCTGTGCATGTCAAAAATGCTACAGTAATTACAGTGACCGGAGAGATTCTTGAGAATACTGATCTCCTGGTTCGAAATGGTAAAATTACAGGCATGGGACAAAACCTGTCGACTCCATCTGGGGTT
>DLXM01000342.1 GCA_003448835.1 Bacteroidota bacterium
ATACGGACGAAACCCTGACTGAAAAAGCAACCAAAAATTACATCGCCTTCCGGCATGGCAAGAATTTTTGCGAGGTCTGGGTGCAGGCCAGTAAACTGAAAATCTGGATTGATATGCCCCCTGGCGAAGGGAAGGATCCCTTCCACATCACCCGCGATGTCTCCAAAGTGGGACACTGGGGCACCGGTGATCTGGAGGTTACCCTGGAGGATGAAACCCAGCTGGATCAGGTGATGGATGTGATTGAGCAGGCGTATCGGTTGACTGTGTAGTAAATTTATTGGATTTCGCTAACTCTTTTACACCTATCTTTACCCCCAAATCACAAAAAATTGTAACATTTCTCCACAACAAATCTTTTTTAATTATTAACTGTTTTCATATCAATGAATATGCAAGGAATCCCAGTATTTCAGCACTAGGTGGGACAATATACCGCTTTACAAACTCGACTCAGGAAAAAATTATCCTGATATAACCCTACATCTATCCAGAAGAGAGGATCATTTATTTATTAAAAAAAACCAGTGTTACAAAAATCTTTCACAGGAAATTGCAACACTGGTTTTTTAATCTAATAAGTCATTAATCCTTAAACCGCTCGATAAGACTTTCCCTATTGAATCCAAGATCCGAAGCCGGGAATTTCCCCACGCCATCTACTCCAGGATTTTCGAGGGAGTTTTTGGTGTTATTGAAATACACGTAATAATAGTAATAACCAAATCCAAATCCATTCTGGTTGTAAACAGTCACTGACCAGCCATACCTTGTATTCGTCAGGAATCCAGAAGGTAAAGCACTCAATAGATAAGAATTTTGAGTACCGACGGAACCACTGGCCCAGAATGGATCACTATCTGCGAGGTCAACAATCACAAATTCATAGGTGTCTGTTGGAATTACATGCTTCTTCCAGGAAAATGTGTATGGTAAAGAAATTGTCTCCCCAGCCGCTGGAGATATTTGGGTTACATCCTCCACATCAAAACTACATCGGTAGGGGGCGTTATCCATGTCCGAGAATATACAATCCCAGACGTATAAGTATCGGTCATCTTCCTCATTGTTGTACCATTCAACGATGTAAAATTCACCTGATTTTAAAGGTGATACATTCGTGAATGAATAATTACCATTAGAGTCCGTTGTTGTTGCTGTTAACCAGTTTGTTTGCCCATTATAGAAATATAAATCGATTATTCTATTGGAGAGCGGCACATTTTTATATGTTACTGTTCCTGAAATGCCAGACTGAGTATTTTTGTTGATCAATGGCAAGAATATATTATTTTTCTTTACCCCCAGGGTAATGCCGGAAACACCTTGGTTTGTGGTATTCCCTGCTTTATCAGTGGATACTGCATAGAAATCTACCTTTGTGCCATTGGGGATTGAAGTGGCATTCCAATTCACACCCCAGCCATCTGCTGCATTGGAATCAGTTCCAATGTCATGCCAGTAATTTGAGGTATTATCGACATAACCAGCAAAGAATTTTACATTTGCTAACCCAGAACCAGAATCGCTGGAATTGACCGAGACATTCACCAGCTTATCTTCATCCAAACTATTCGCTGTTGGGGAAATAAATGACAGGGATGGTGCGGTTCTGTCGATGGTGACAGGAATTTCCCCTCCTGCGGTGGTGCGGGTTTTGCCAGTTTTATCTCTGACATCGATGGCTAGTTTGATTTGTTGACCATTCAAATTTGTCGTGTCGAGATTGGTCGTATATGGTAAAGAATAATCTGTGTAAAGATCACGCCACTGACACCCTCCATAACAGTGGTAGACCTTGAATTTAACATATTCAACACCGCTTTTGTCATCCCAGGCATCTGCCCAAATGGGTAATGAGAGTTGGTTTGAGTATGAATTGCTCGTTGGTATTGTTATCTTTCCATCCGGAGCGTCCAAATCAGGCCGCGGGTATTCTTCTCCCCAAATATACATTTTTATGTAGGCGCTGCCGGTATTTTCATAATACCGAACTTCCAGGGTGTGAAATTTATTATCTAATGCGCGACTCGTTTGTAAACAACCTCCACGGTCCCACCACTCATCAAACACTTTCACGCCATCGATTTCAAAAACAACCCCGTCATCGCTGCAAACTCGGAAGTTGTAGATGCCACCCTTAAAATACAAATTACTGTAAATCTTAAAGGAAAATCCATCCGAAGGAAATCCTGAGTAAGGTGCACCTGACCCCCAGTCCTTTTCAAACCCAATAAAAGGATAGGCTACATTCGTTACCCCGGCAGGCCAATACTCATCATGGTTTACATATCCTGATAAATATTTATTCATCCAGGCTTCGGCATGCCNNAATCCTGTAGTTGAGCAATCATAATTTTTTATCACATGCGGGTTGGTATGGTCTGAGGAATACACATATTTATTTCCAGCATTATCCCAGACCTCCAACCCTAACTCAATATCACCATTTGGAATACCACTATTACACATATCAATTTCCGTTGAGTAAGGTGAACTACTGTCCACCCCTATATCATGCCATACCCCGCTCCATTTTGCACTAAATCTGACTTCTTTAACACCAGATCCTCCAGTATTATCTGAAGCATTAGCAGTGATTGAAAGATTTCTTGAAGATATGGTTGCTCCATTAGCAGGTGAAGTGAAATAACCATTTGGTTTAATAAAATCACCATCAACAAGACAACTGGAGGTAATCTCAAAATTCTCTAATGAGTCTAAACTTTCTTGTTGACTGATGGGATTTGGTGATCCGTTCACTGGCATTGGAATGGGGCAATAATCACTTGGAGGGGCGTTATACGAAAAAATATCTTCACCTACAGCCGGATCATTTGTCCAAAAATTCTCACCATCTATATGATACGGAGTGATAAAAGGCACAGGAGTTCGATTAGCAATATTTCCACATCCTTGATTTAATGGGACTTTATATATACCCATGTGGTAATGATCTGTATTGGAAAAAGTCACATCTGGAACATAAGTGTAATCAATAATTTTTCCAATTTCTGTACCTCTCGAAACTCTTGTGTTTAAATTAAATCCTGGCAGTAGTATTTGGAAATGACCGAGGGTCATGCAAAGTCTTTCAAAATTGTCGGATGTAATTTCAAAAATGTGATAGCCTTGAGCTGCTTGGACCTCCCAAATACGGGTAATATCAGTTGGTGCGAGAACAATATCTTCAGGTGTCGCATAAGTACATGTGTAAGATCCTTTACAAAAGTCCAAAGCTAGATCATCTCCTCCAACATGTGAAATTGCAGATTGATCAGCAATAATATTTCCTGGACCAGATAAAAATGGCCATTTTAATGAGGGGAACTCCCACAGGTCAGCAGTTGAAAATAATTCAATTTCATTTTTTGTTGGAACCTCATATTGAATTCTTGAAAGAATTTCATCAATAATAACTAATTCAATTCGGTACTCTATTCCATTAACCCCTGTAATAGCGTATATGGTATCGTGATTTTTAATAATAAGATCTGTGAATCTTCTATAATTTTCATCAATGCCATCAATTCTGGCTTTCGAATTATCCTCAATAATTGTCAAACTACGATCAATCAGACCCTCAAATCTATTATGAATTATTTGACTAAATTCTGATCCTGGTGGAAATTTATATATTGTGATAAGTGACCCGGTAAGTAAGCCAGTTGGGTCTTCAGAGAATTCTGGACTCGTGATACGAAAACCATAATTCTGATTTAGATTTGTTTCTAATAACCAATTTTGGGGATACACTACAGTGATACCCCATTCTTCAACTTTGTGAGTAAGCCAGTTTTCCTGAAGTTGAAATTTATTAATAGGTTTAGCAGATATATTTTTTATATTAAAAAATCCAGATAATAGAAATAAAACAATTACTAAGGCATAAAGAATTTTCTTCACAATTCCTCCAAGAAATAATTTAAGTAAAATATTTTTATTATCAGACACAATAATTCAAAAATTAGTCACTGATGAATAGGCTATTACAATTTCGTTGTCATTTTTTCAGGCAAATTTTCTAATAAGGAGTTTTGGTGCAACAAAAGTTACAGATGATAAATTTGAAAAATTGGGTAATATTCGATGAAATTAATTTAGCTGTGAGATGCTTTTTTTATAATTTCCCTCCTTTTTTGCGATTAATTTTATTTTACATCCACATACCTCAAAACATATAATAAAAAATAAATATTTTGTTTACATTTTTGTTAGGTATTTTAGTTTAGGTAGTTATTAATAAATTGGGGTATTAAATAATTAGCCCCTTCCAAATCACCCGCGATGTCTCCAAAGTGGGGCACTGGGGCACCGGCGATCTGGAAATCACCCTGGAAGAAGAAACCCAGCTGGATCAGGTGATGGAAGTGATCGAGCAGGCGTATCGGTTAACGATGTAAAAAACTTAGTTTAAATTTGTCAATTATTATTTTATTAATTCTCCTGAGTTTATCATTAACTGCAA
>DLXM01000022.1 GCA_003448835.1 Bacteroidota bacterium
TGAACTGGAAAAAATGGGTCGAAAAGCGTTGATATTTCAAGCTGATGCAGTGGACTCAAAACGCGCAGATGAGGTAGTTAATACCATTGTAAAAGAGTGGGGCAGACTGGATATTCTCGTAAACAATGCCGGTATCACAAAAGACACCCTGATTATGCGCATGAGCGAAGAACAATGGGATGATGTGATTACAACCAACTTAAAAAGTGTATTTAATTATAGTAAATCATCAGTTCGCCACATGATGAAACAACGTACTGGATCAATCATTAATATTGGCTCAGTAGTTGGTGTTTCAGGTAATGCAGGGCAAACAAATTATTCGGCCTCAAAGGCTGGAATGATTGGTTTTTCAAAATCATTGGCTAAGGAATTGGCTTCCAGAAACGTTCGTGTTAATGTCATTGCTCCGGGTTATATTACGACTGATATGACAGGACAATTGAATGAAGCAACGTTAGAAAATATTGAAAAGTCAATCCCATTGGGTAAAGCTGGTGATCCACAGGATATAGCCTTTGCAGTTCAGTACCTTGGTAGTGATGCTGCATCTTATGTAACAGGTGTTGTATTACATGTTGATGGTGGGATGGTAATGTAATATGGTTGTACTGTTTGCGTAAGCAGTCTAGACTTGTTATTATTGTATGTTAATAAATTATAAGAACTTCAAATTCCAAAAACTCTAAACTAAATCTAAGAAAAATCATGGCACAAGACATTGAAGCAAAAGTAAAAGCAATCATCGTTGAAAAATTGGGCGTTGATGAATCAGTAATCACACTTGATTCAAACTTCACCAACGATTTAGGCGCTGACTCGCTTGATACTGTTGAACTTATTATGGAATTCGAAAAAGAATTCGATATTAGTATTCCGGATGAAGATGCTGAAAATATTTCAACTGTTGGATCAGCAGTATCTTATTTGACTGAAAAGACTGCTTAATTTACATTTAATAGAAATTCGATGACCCCCAGAAGAGTTGTAATAACTGGACTTGGAGCTATAACTCCTGTTGGAAATACTATTCCTGAATTTTGGAATGGTCTTGTTAATGGGAAAAGTGGCGCCAGACCAATTACACATTTCGATGTGTCTGAGTTCCCTACAAAATTTGCAGGGCAGATAGATAATTACAATCCGGCCGATTTTTTTGACCTCAAAGAAGCCAGAAGAATGGATAAGTTTACTCAGTATGCCATAGTTGCATCTGACGAAGCTATTAAAGATTCTGCACTTGATCTCGAAAATATTGATAAAAACCGGGTTGCTGTTATGATCGGTACCGGCATTGGGGGGTTCGAAGTCTTTTATCGTCAGTGTTTGGAATTTTCGAATCGGGGACCTCGAGGGGTTTCCCCATTCTTTATTCCGATGCTGATTCCAGATATTGCTGCAGGACATGTATCAATAAGACATGGTTTCAGGGGGCCTAATTTCTGTGCTGTGTCTGCTTGCGCTACCGGTTCACATAATATTGGGCTTGCATTTGATGCGATTCGTTATGGCACGGCTGATTATGCTGTTTGTGGTGGAACAGAAGCTCCTGTTTTTGAAATGGGAGTGGCTGGTTTTAACGCTATGAAAGCAATGTCTACCAGAAACGATGAGCCTGAGACTGCATCCAGACCATTCGACTCAAGTCGAGATGGGTTCGTTCTTGGCGAAGGAGCCGGAATGATGATTCTGGAAGAATATGAGTCTGCTATTAAACGCAATGCAAATATTTACGCAGAAGTTGTTGGTTATGGTTTCTCTGCGGATGCACATCATATTACCGCACCGGATCCAGAAGGTAATGGCGTAATTCTTGCTATGGTCACTGCTATTGAAGCTGCCGGTATCAAACCGGAACAAGTAGGCCATATCAATATGCATGGTACATCAACTCCTTTGGGTGATGTTGCTGAAACAAACTCTATCAAAAAAGTATTCGGGGATTATGCATATAAGTTGAATTTGAATTCAACTAAATCTATGACCGGTCACATGCTGGGGGCTGCAGGTGCTGCAGAATCAGTTGCTACTGTATTGGCAATTAAAAATAGCCTTATTCCACCAACGATTAATTATAGGAATCCAGATCCAAATTGTGATCTTAACTATACAGTTAATGAAGCAGTGACAAGAAACCTGGATTACGCAATTAATAATGCGTTTGGTTTTGGTGGTCATAACACGTCTGTTATATTCAAAAAGTTTGAAGGTTAAATGAATGTTTGACAGGGTTAAGTCCTGGTTGGTTCGACAGTCACTGGACATCGAGACAAAGACCAAAATTGATCAAATAGAAAAGATCATTGGTACTTACATCCTCAACCCAAATTTATACCTGAAAGCATTACGGCACAGATCTAAATTAATTGAATCGAATTTAAGGCACACTGAATCTTATGAACAACTTGAGTTTCTGGGTGATGCTGTATTAGATTTAATCGTTTCTGAAATCCTTTTTGAGCGCTTTTCAACCAGAAACGAAGGCTTTATGACTCAAATAAGATCACGCATTGTTAAAGGAGAAACTCTTGCTCAATTTTCCCAGCACCTGGAATTGGATAAGATTATCGAAGTTGGAGTGAGGGTAAAAGATCAGGGTATCGAATCGAGTACAAGTGTACTTGCCGACATATTTGAAGCTCTGTTAGGTGCAATATATCGTGATCGTGGATATGTTGAAGCACGTCGATTTGTAGTAGATCTTGTTGATTCTTATTTGGACATCGATAAATTGGAGTCTGAAAAAGATAATTACAAAAGCATTTTGCTCGAATATGCACAATCAAAAAAAATGTCGGCTCCAACCTACGAAATTCTTCGGGTAACCGGTCCTGACCACGAAAAAGAATTTGAAATTCAAGTCGTCATCAATGAGGTTGGATATGGAAAAGGCGAAGGTCGAAATAAAAAGAAAGCGGAGCAAATAGCTGCGAAACAAACACTTAGCATGTTAAAGGCTGATGTTTTTTCTGCTCATTAATCTGTAGAATTGCAATGCGAATTTTCGTTTGGGAGGGGAGTAAATTGATGAGAAATTTCTTTCCCATCTTCTGATATTATCAATTCTTTTTTCAAATTGAGTCAATAAAAGAGATAGAATTTCATTACTTTTTAATCAAAGTAAAATGAATCTCTAACTAATAAACTCAAACGTCGTGACTTTTAAAATTACCCGCAGAACTGAGTCCAAACTTCCATCCATCGATTTCAATCAATTAAGATTCGGTGATACCTTTTCTGACCATCAATTTGAGCAAAAATATAAATCAGGTGAGTGGTTTCAGGGCGAAATCAAACCTTATGGTCCAATCCAGCTTGATCCAGCTTTAAGTGTTTTACATTATGGGCAGGCAGTTTTTGAAGGAATGAAAGCATTTCGCTACAAAAACGGAAAAATCAATATTTTTAGAATTGATAAACACTATGACCGATTCGTCAGATCATGTGAAAGAATGAATATTCCAGTAATCAGTGCTGAAGTGTTCGGTGAATCTATTAAACAATTAGTGGATATCGATCGAAAATTTGTACCTGAAGACAAGTTTAAATCGCTTTATTTAAGGCCGTTTATTTTTGCAGCAGATGAGTTTCTTGGAGTTCGGGCAGCACAAAATTATAGATATCTGGTTATTGCCGGTCCCGTCGGGAACTATTATGCAGAAGGTATCAAACCAGTGCGTTTGACCACATTTCCTCAATATGTTCGAGCTGTAAAAGGCGGGGTGGGAGACGCTAAAGTTCCCGGTAATTATGGAGCTACTATGAAAGCAAATAATGAAGCGATGAGTGCCGGTTATGCACAAGTTCTTTGGTTAGATGCGTTTGAACATAAATATGTGGAAGAGGTCGGAACATCAAATATTTTCTTCCTGATTGAAGATACCTTAATTACACCCCCACTGGAAGGGACTATTCTACCAGGTGTTACACGTGACAGTGTTATACATATAGCAAAATCGTGGGGAATCAATGTTCAAGAAAAAAAGATTTCAATTGATGAGGTGTTTCAAGCACACAGTAAAGGACACTTAAAAGAGATTTTTGCCACGGGTACGGCTGCCGTCGTTTCCCCGGTTGGATTTATCCATCATGACGGGAATAATCTGGACTTGAAACAGGATTCAATGGGTCCGTTATCGCAAAAATTGTATGATACAATTACGGGAATACACCATGGTGAGGTTGAGGACCCTGATAATTGGTGTACATTGATTTAATAAGAAGTTAAATTATTTACTAATTCTTGATTTTTATGAAGCAGTATTTGGACCTGGTTAAGCGAGTCCTGGATAATGGCGTGTTAAAAGAAAATAGAACGGGTACAGACACGATTTCTAGTTTTGCTGAATTTTATCGTGTTGATTTATCAGAAGGATTTCCGCTATTAACCACTAAAAAAGTATTTTTCAGATCAGTGGTACTTGAACTTTTATGGTATTTACGTGGTGAGGATCATATTAAATGGTTACGCGACGAAAATAACTGCCATATCTGGGATGCGTGGGCCGATGAATCGGGTCATGTAGGTCCGATTTACCCGGTGTTGTGGCGAAAATTTCCAACCCTAAAAGAAGAAGAGGTAATTCTGGATGGGAATGCATCTGCTATTACTAAATCAATCTGGTCAAAAGATACGGTCGACCAAATCCAGAATGCAATTGATTTATTGAAGTCTAATCCTAGTAGCAGACGAATTGTAGTAAGTGCATGGCATCCAGGATTGCTTTCTGAAATGGCATTACCACCTTGTCATATCATGTTTATTTTTAACGTTGCTAACGGAAGATTAAATTGTCATTTAACGCAAAGATCAGGTGACATCGCCCTTGGAATTCCATTTAACTTAGCATGTTATTCTGCACTGACAATGGCAATTGCACAGGAAGTTGGGTTGCAACCCGGAGAGTTTGCGCATACAATTGTAGATGCACATATTTATGTGAATCATGTTGATGGATTAAAAGAACAGTTAAAACGAAATCCGAAACCACTTCCAACACTTAAAATTTCAAATAAGCCGGTAGATAAATTGTCATTTGAAGATTTTGAATTAATCGGATATGATCCTGATCCGGTGATAAAATTTGAAGTTGCTGTATGAGACTTCATTTGATTGCTGCTCACGACGAAAACCTTGTAATTGGTCACAAGGGTAAGCTTCCATGGCATATATCAGATGATTTAAAACATTTCAAGAAGATTACGATGGGTAGTCCTATTTTAATGGGACGTGGTGTTTTCGAAGAAATTGGCCAAAAACCACTTCCCGGAAGAAGAAATGTGGTTTTATCTTCTAAAAAATGGGATGAGGTTGAAAGCTACGGTGATATTGAGTCTGCATTGGACGCTCTGAAAGAAGAAGATATAGTCTATGTAATTGGTGGTGGACAGATTTATCGCCAGCTTATTGATAAATGTGAGAAAATGTACATCACAGAAGTTGATGGACAACATGAAGGTGATGTGTTTTTTCCTGATTATAAATTGGATTTAGATGCAGATTGGATTGAAATTAGCAGAAATACTTATTCTGGTTACGCATTTGTTGAGTATATGCGCATAAATAACTTACCTATAAATAAAGATGGAATCACCAAAACCACCCAAACCAACGAATGAAGCTGAACGACTTAAAGCACTTCGGTCTTTCAATATTTTAGACACAGATGAAGAAGAGTTTTATGATAATATTGCAAAATTAGCCTCATTTATTTGTGACACAGAAATTGCTTTAATCACCTTTGTGGATGACGAAAGACAATGGTTTAAAGCAAAAATTGGGCTTGAGTTGAAGGAGACATCCAGGGATGTTGCATTTTGTGCATATGCAATTCATCAATCGGATATTATGATAGTTTCTGATCCAACTACAGATGTGCGGTTCTCTCAAAATCCACTTGTTGTTTCTGATCCGAATATTCGATTTTATGCCGGTGCACCGTTAATTACAAGTGATGGATATGGTCTTGGTACACTTTGTGTAATTGATAGTAAACATAAAGAATTAACGTCCGATCAGTTAAATGCATTAGATCAACTACGAAGAATTGCCATTCAATATTTAGAGTTTCGTAAAATACACACCACAAAAGGGAAAATGGATGATCAAGTTCAATCACTTCAAGATCGTGTAAATATGATGCTTAAGGAGATTGAACTAAAAAACGCAGAATTACAGGAACTTTCAAAAGTTTTGTCACATGATCTTAGAGCACCTCTACGCGGTATTTCGTCATTAGCCGAATGGATGTTGGAAGACCACAGAGATCAATTACCCGAAGAAATTGTTGAACAATTAGGGTTAATCAAAGATAGAACTTTAAAATTATACAGTTTACTTGATGCAATAATATCAAAAACACTTGAAGCAAATTAAGATCTATTATTTTGGCTGAATCTGTAAAAATATTGGTTATTGAGGATGATGAAATTGACCGTCTTGCTTTCAAGAGGGCTGCAAAATTATATCATTTACCCATTGTAACTACAATGGCAACAAGTATCGATGAGGCAAAAATTGCACTGCAACAAGATAGTTTTGATGTAATTTTCACCGATTATTATTTGGATGATGGTGATGCAAAAGATGTAATTGAAATGAGTGGATCCACTCCTGTATTGGTTGCAACCGGAACCAATGACATTCAAATTGCCGTCGATATTTTGAAAAATGGGGCATACGATTTTTTGGTTAAAGATATTGATCGAAGTTATTTACGGGTCTTGCCTTATACCATTGAAAAAGTACTTCAGAAAAAAGCTGCATTACAGGATCAACGTATACTTTCATCGGTTGTAACAAATATTCGGGATAATGTTGTAATCATCGATTCAAGTGATACAATCATTTTTGTTAATCCGGCGTTTTGTGAAACATACGGATATACTGAAGCTGAAATTACCGGGATGCCGGTAAGTATCATCATTCCGATGGAATTCAGAAATGATCCCGATACATTTCTTGTTCGCAATAAACCGGTCGATCAGGTACATGTAAAAAAGAGTGGTAAAACAATAAATGTTTCGACCACTATATCTGATTTAAGTGATCAGAATAGTGATTCTACAAAACGAATCATAGTAACGCGTGATGTATCCGAACGAACTCAAATGCTGATTCAGTTACGTGATAGTCAGAAGCAATTAAGAACCATCTTTGATAACTCTGCTGTCGGTATTGGGCTTTTTCATACAGATGGGAAGTTAATTCAATTCAATTCGAAGCTTTCAGAATTGTTGGGTTACAATAATGAAGATTTGTATGGTAAAAATCTGAATGAGTTATCGCATCAAGCAGATCAGCATATAGATCGTGATAATTATATCAAACTTTTAAAAAACAAAATTGATAGTTACACGGCAGAACGTCGGTTGATTCGATCGACCGGTGAAATTGTCTGGACGCGTCTCAATATTTCATTAGTGAGAGAAAGTGATTTAGATAAAGCATTGTATACTATTGTTATTTTTGAGGATATAACGGACAGAAAAGAGATTGAAAAAGCCTTAAAAGCATCTGAAGTGCGTGTTGAAGGTATAGTAACTTCATTGAAAGATGTGGTTTATTCTATTGATCCTGGTACAACAAAAATCCAATATGTTAATCAAGCCGTTTCAGAAGTTTTTGAGATGAGTCCGAATGAGTTTATGCACGACCTCAAGCATTGGACCAAAATGATCCACGGGGGTGATTTACAGAAGGTTTTAAATGCGCAACAAGAAATTCTAAAAGATGGTAAGGTAGAATTAGAATATCGGATTATATCACCCGCTGGAAACATAAAATGGATTCGGGATCGAAGTTGGATAGTTTATAATGAGGATCATGAAATTGAACGAATAGATGGTATCATCACTGATATTTCTAAGCGAAAAGTAGCAGAGCAAGCTCATCGAGATAGTGAGGAACGATACCGGACTGCAGTTCAAAGTTCCGTGGAAGCTATTTATATGCTCAATCCGATAAATAGTCAGGTTATTGAGGCTAACGATGCATTTTGTAATCTTTTGGGATATACCCATGAAGAAGCTTTGACGCTTAATATATTAGATTTTGTTAAAGGTGATTATAATAGTGTAAGTAGCCTAATCAATTTTATTCTTGATACTGGTGGTGGTCAACTTGGTGAACGTAATTGGATTAAAAAAGATGGTACCGAAATTGTAGTTCAGGTAAATGGTAGTAGAATTCGGCAACGTGACCAAGAAACGCTGTTTGTAGTTGCAAGAGATATTACCGAAGAGAAAAAATTTACCGATAAACTTGAAAAAGAGCGTAAACTTCTCAAGGAAGTTGTTAGTAATGCACCGATACCTATGGCATTACTAGATGAGAATCTTCGATTTATACTATATAGTAAAACCTGGATTCAAGCATATGGTGCAGCCAGAGAAAAATTAGAAGGGAAATATCTATTTGATGTCTATAAACAAATTCCCACCGATTGGGTGGGATATTGTGAACGGGGTGTAAAAGGTGAAGTCTTAAGTATTCCAGAACAAGAAGTTACAGCGGCAGATGGCTCTAAAATCTATCTAAGACTTGCGATTCACCCTTGGGGTGATCTTAATAACCAACAAAATGGAATTGTTATCGCTGCAGAGCGAATTGATGAGTTGGTGCATGCTCGAAAACAAGCTGAAAACGCGAATCTTGCTAAGTCTGCATTTTTAGCCCGTATTACGCATGAATTGAGGACTCCGCTAAATGCTGTTCTGGGTTACTCTCAAATCATGATTAAAGATACTGACTTGAGTGATACTCATAAAGCTTATGTGGGAAGTATGTATCGAAGTGGGATGCATTTACTCAACATGATTAATGATATACTTGATCTGTCAAAAATTGAAGCCAGTAAAATGGATCTTCAAATGGGATCTGTTAATCTGACTGAATTACTTTCAGACCTTTTTGAAATGTTTAGAATGCGATGTGAAAATAAAGGTTTAGAATTAGTATTTGAAATTGATGAACGATTAAATCCAATGGTTTGGACCGATCGTAGTAAGCTAAATCAGGTTTTGATTAATCTACTTGGAAATGCAATTAAGTTTACCAATCGGGGTAAAGTTTTGATGAAACTTGAACTACTTAAGTACCTTGAGACAGATCACACCCAGCAAATCCAAATCTCTGTACAAGATACCGGAATAGGAATACCTGAAGAGGATGTTCAAAAAGTTTTCGAAGCATTTCATCAGTCCAGTAATGCAGATAATCAGGGAACCGGACTTGGTTTGTCGATCACTCAAAAAATCGTTGAATTATTTGGTGGTCACATTAAAGTAGAGTCTAAAATCGGTGTTGGCTCCGAGTTTATTGTAACTATCCCATTAGAAATATCTGATGTGTCTGCATCAGAGGAGGGCGATAAATTTAATCATGTAATTGGTATACTTGGAAATAAAGTACCCAAAGTATTAATTGCAGACGATGTTTTACATAATAGGCATGTAGTTCGTTTGCTCATGGAAAGAATCGGATTTGAAGTAATTGAAGCAGAAAATGGTGAAGAAGCTGTCAATCAATTTAAAAAACACAATCCTGATTTTATTATAATGGATATTATAATGCCTGTAATGGATGGTGTAAAAGCGATGCACGCAATTAAAAAAATGAAACTGGGGAAAAGTACACCAATTATCGCCTTAACAGCTAGTGGTTTTGACGATAAACGCGAACAACTTATCAATGCTGGATTTGATGATTATGTGTTAAAACCATTTACCGAAGCGATCCTTTTAAAATCCATAGCCGACCATTCTCATATAGAATTTATTTTTGAAAAAACCTCAGATAACCAATTAGAATCCCCGGTAGAAATTACAGTTTTGAGTGCTTTGGAGGATTGGAATAATCTGGATGTTTCTGTTCAACAAAAACTCTTTGAGCATATTGAAATTCAAGAACTCGAAGAGATTAAAAAAATTGCAAATGATACAGAAATGAAGAAAAATTCTCCTTATTTGTCATCTCTTCTGCGTAAATCAGCCGAAGATTTTGATTTCTTTAAGTTAAATCAACTGCTTGAAGTGATTAGTAAATCCTCCGGAAATGATTTTTGAATCACCAAATAATTCCAAATGACACAAAATTCATCATATAGCATTCTAATAGTTGACGATACGCAGCAAAATGTTCAAGTATTATCGCAGATATTAAGAGATGCCGGTTATAAGGTATTGGCAGCATTTAATGGTCCAAGTGCCCTAAATCTAATTAATAAACGTCCACCTGATATGATATTACTGGATGTGATGATGCCTGGAATGTCTGGATTTGAAGTGGCTGAATCGTTAAAAAAACACGATGAATATAAATCGATCCCTATCATATTTTTATCTGCTTTGGATGAGATTGAAGCCAAAATGAAAGCATTTGAATCAGGTGGAGTCGATTATATCACGAAGCCATTTCAACATCAGGAGGTTTTAGCGAGAATCGAATTGCATTTACGTTTAAAAACTTTGGAAAAGGAACGTGAAAGCTACATTAAGGACTTAAAGCAACAAAGAGAAAACCTGGAAAAACTCAATAAAGAGAAAGATGATATTCTGGGGATTATAAGTCACGATATGAGAAATCCACTGGGTGGAATTATCGGAATTTCAAATTTTCTGATTACAGAACCTGTTGATAATCCTTCTGAGATGGAGGATATGTTGAAACTTATTGAGCAGAGTGCTGAAAAATTACTTGCATTGGTCAATGATCTATTAAATGTTGCAATCATTGAAGCGAATACATTTTCTGTCAATCTGGAAGAGACTGATGTCTTAATTCTAATCGATGACGTAATTCAGTTACACCAACCTGCAGCAAAATCAAAACATGTTGCTATAGTCACCGAATATCCTCCCAAAAGTGTAATAGCTAAACTGGATAAATCAAAAATCACTCAGGTAATCGGAAATTTAATTTCGAACGCGATCAAGTTTACTAAGTCAGGTGGGCAGATAACCATTAAAGTTGAGACACCCACTAATGTTGAAAACAAAGTTTTGAGAATATTTATTAGAGATACCGGAATTGGAATTCCTGATGAACTGATGCCAATTTTATTTAAAAAAATGTCTGGACATCAACGAAATGGCACAAATGGCGAAAAGGGTACAGGTCTTGGTATGCCTATCGTTAAACGGTATGTAGAAGCACATCACGGAACAATTTCAGTATCGAGTGCACCAAATGAAGGAACATTGTTCACCATAGATTTACCACAATAAAATTAGATTAGTACAATCGATATACTAATGATTAAGAGTTATCTTTGAATCAAATTCGTTAAATTACTTTAATTATCAACGATACTTTTATGGGTCCTAATAATAGAATTTTACTAGTAGAAGATAACGAGAGTATCTCAAAGCTTGTCGAATACAAACTCAGTAAAGATGGGTATAAAATTGATGTTTGCAGTAACGGGTTAGCTGGTTTAGATGCAATAAAAGAGCATGAATATGATTTGATAATTCTTGATGTTATGATGCCTGGTATGTCTGGGTTTGAAATCCTTCAGGAAATGAGGACGATGGAGCACCGAAAAAATGCCAAGGTCATGATGTTGACGTCAAAAAACAGAGAAGAAGATATAGCCAGAGGATTTGGACTTGGGGTAAGTGAGTACATGGGGAAGCCTTTCAAAGTAGCAGAGTTGTCGATGTGAAGTTGCTACATTTTTGTA
>DLXM01000178.1 GCA_003448835.1 Bacteroidota bacterium
CAGAGTGTCTATGAGGCGTCTTCACATTCACGAACATCGCAGCTGTAATCGTATTGCCAATAAAATAGCGTGAAGTTGATCCGGGGACAGTCTGTCTGAATTCACGCGAGAAAAATGCGTTGGTGGAAACCCGATACGGACTATGATGCCAACCTAATTCAACTGCTGTAAATCGATTGATTTTACTTATCAAACTGATCTGGGCTTCCCAAACATCATATGCAATACCGATTGAAGTAGTGTCAGGTAAACATGGTGTACATGGAAATTCTTCAATCGCCAGGCCTTCTGCTACATTTCGTCGGATGTTGAAAAGCTCAACTGATATCGTCGGGGACCAGGATTTTTTGATAAATGGAAGTCCTCGATATTCTGCGATCAGAAATAGATCTCTATCTAAATCTACCAATCTCGAGGGTTGGATGAATTCACTTACTCCATTTGATGGAAGAGAACCAACGCCTATCATGGCACCTCCAAAAATGCTAAATCGGTCGATCATTTCACGGGATGCAAAGTAGAATCCGACTTTTACATCGCGCCATAGGTTGTCTCCTAAATCGGCGAATTGTCCGTTTGTGAGCAATTTAGAGTTTGACCCATTGATTTTGCTGTAATTGTCGAATCGAATTGCCGGATAAATACTGAATGAAGTAAAAGTGTCTTTATAATTACCCAGGGTGCGATCGTCACTACCGTTGAACGTGGGGACATTGATGGTAACATCTTCCATTCTTCGACTTGTGAACAATGAGTCAGGCAGTGTTTTGATGATGTCATCGTCGTATGAAGCAAACGTTGATGATTGCTGATATTCGGCTAAAAATTGGTCACTGTGATAGGGACGAGTGTATTGTTGAGATGGGCTCGTTAACCAGTCTTTTTTCGCTAATTGAGCAATTTTATATCCTTCTGCTATGTATTCAGAATAGATGAGATTTTGTTCTGAATCTACAATTGGCATGAATGCTCCACCAAGGACGGATGTGAGCTGCTGTTTTTCACCGGACTGTAAATTCAACCGGTATATATTAAAGATTCCGGTCTCATCGGATGCATAATACAGATATGATCCATCTGCGGATACGAAAGGATCCCTATAATCGGCCTGGTCAGATGCGATCACAGTACTGACATCATTTGAGCTCAAATTTACAGATTTGATTTGGCGACGATCTGCATTTCCGTACGCGAAATAAATGGTTTCGTCATCGGGATGCCAAACCGGACGAAAAACCTGCTCACCTAATGTAAATTCGGTTATTTTTTGAATAGCAGGGTGTGATAAATCGGTAACTGGGTTTTGATCAGTTACATCGTCCAATTTGATAATGACCAAATTAAGTGTCCCATCTTCAAACATTGAAGCGACCAGTTTATTTCCATCCGGACTGAATGAAGGTTCGGAGATTCTGGCACCTGAGCTTAGTCGGTTTGATTTTTTGGTTGAACGATCATAGATATAGATGTCATTGTATGGTTCACCAAATTTGGTTTCACGAATACGATTGTAAGCAATTTTCGAACCATCACTTGATACAGAATATGCCGATTGGATGTAATTGATTTCAGGGGACAATGTGTGTCCGCAACTTAATGTGAAATCGGAATGAGTCTCTGTATATGCCCCGAGGTGAAGGTCTAAATGTCCGAGGCTAGAAGATTCTGACCCGTCTAGTTTTTTAGAATAAAGTGAGATTCTGGCTTCATCACGACCACGGTTCGATAAATAAAAAATCTCGCCCGTTGTTGGAACTACGACGGGGTGGAAATTGAAAAATCCATCTGATTCAATAAACTCAGAAGTGGTCAGCTGCCGAGCAAACAACTGGTCTGAATAGTGTTCGGTAAGTGATTCAATCCAGTCGTTAAAAACGATTTGTCCGTCGATGCCGGTTGCGATTCTAATTGCTTTTCGAACGTCATAAACTCCGCGTCGAGTGTATGCTTCGCTAATTTTTCGAAGTATATCCTCGCCATAGGTCTCTGCCAGGTAATTTGTGAACGCGAATCCCTGGTTGTAGGTTACTTCGCGTTCAATGCTGGTTTTTGAGGCAAAAGTCCCCATCACATTTAGGGGGAGATAGGTTTCATCCAGAATTCGGGTACGTAATATCATATCCCGGTGCGAATCCCAGTAGTCATAATTGATATGACTACGTTGATATTGAGCGGTTCCCTCTGCAAGCCAGGCCGGAATACTTGCTGCAGAAAATGGGTAAGTGATGACACCGGATGGATATCCATACAGTACGTCCGGTCTACGGACATCTTCGTAGCTCAACCATTGCACGTATGTCACAGGACGTTTTCGGGTGTATTTCAGCGACGATTGAATCTGTACTATGTGAGTAAACTCGTGAGTTATTACATTTCTAAGCCAATCGTGGGTACCACGAAGGGGAGAGTCGAGAGCAGGCAACCAGATTTCGATCTTGTTATCAAAGAAATAGGCGGCACCATTGGAATAATCAAGGCGATCATTTAAGACAATGCTGATTTTTGAGTCCGGTTCGTATTGATACAGTTCAGTGATGTCCGGATATATTTCCTCAGCGATTTTCGAGATAACCTGTGCCGGGCGACTGTTTCCGGTTTGAAAATGTACTGAAAAGTGCGTGCTTTCAATCGTAAACCAAGGCAGGTGATTGTGTGAGTAATCGTAAAGACCCGGATCACGTTCCTGTGCCGACAACGTATTGACCATGATTATTCCGACGACCAAAACTGCCAACAATCTTGAAATATATTTCATGGTTAATTTCATCGTATCACCACAATGGTTAGAACTTTGTGAGCAGTTTTGCCATTTGCTGATGCCGATATTCTTGCAAAATAAACACCATTCGACAGGGTAGAGGTATTTATTTCGTGTTCAACAGGTAATCCACCGAGTGAGCTGAAATTTTTCTCGAGGATTTTTTGTCCCGAGTAATTGATCATATTTATTGATATTTCAGCCGATTCCCCGGTCAAAACTCTGATATAGGTTTTTTCATTCGCTGGATTTGGCCAATTGTACGTTTCCGTATCGACCAATAATTCTGAGTTTGATGGATCTAAAGTGGTAGGTTCGTAGTCGGAAATTCTATTTTTACGATGGTCGCCGTAAATATAAGATGTAGGTTTATCGTCACGCCAGGTTAATTCCCACCGAACTATTTGTCCGTCGGCACTAATTGCATATAAGATTCCATCCACTACAACCGGATTGATCATGATATCAAACTCTGGTGCAGATCCCACTAATAATGTATGTGCTGGAAATCTTAGATCATCCAGATTATAAATCAGGATATTCGTTGAAACACCATCATCAGCCAGTACAATTATGGAAGCATTTTGAGTTGATGTGGGTTCGAGGAGTAATGGTACACCTGTGAATGTCATTCCGTCCGGGGCATTCAACGGGAAATCCGGCAACATTGCTCCGTATAGATTTCGAATTTCCAGGGTGTTTTCATCGTAATTGACGTACAGAATATCGGTAACCCCATCCTGATCGACATCTTTTAAGATTGGCCAGCTGAAGTTCGACAAATTAATGCGCGATATCTCTTCACCGTTTAGGGCATCGATTGATTGAAGGTAATGAGTTGTCCAGTACAAGAAAGCTTGTTGACCAGAATATCCGGTTACAGGTGCTAAATGGAGTCTGGTTGATTGAAGATCGTTGGCTGTTAGCTGATATATGGAGTGATTTTGATTGAAAATCTGGTTGTCGCGAATGCTACCTGTCAAGTTTCCTTGAACCCCGTTATACTGGTCAATTGTACCTGAATTTGAGATTGAGCCCGTTGTTAAATTGAAACGAAACGGAGATCGATCTAACGTAATCGTTTCGTTGTCGGCCGTACTGGGGAATGCTCCGGTGTATATATCATCCAATTCAAAATATCTGATAAGTGGTCTGTCAATAAAGCTTTCTAAATTGGTAACGTGCATGTGTGATCTTGCCGGAATTGGATTTTCCGACGAAGATTTTGTTGAAAAAACCAGTTTTCCGTCCTGAGTTATCAATGGCTGAGCTGAATTCGTAAATGAATATGATGAGGCTTCGTGGTAATGAGGTCCACGACCCATTTTTACCACATATATATTCTGGTCTCTTGGGACTACCAGAAACGTATCAATTGGATTAGACCACACATTTAGAGAGTACGGGTATGCTGATTGATTGGTTTCTATTTGTCTGAAATGCCCGAACACTTTTGGTGAATCATAAAGTAGACGGATATGAGAATCGGAAGTTAAACGAATTTTAAAACTTGCTTCCGGAAGATTATCCGAAAAATCATAAAGTTCGAAGTAGGTTTTAGCGCCGGAATTACTTCGATTATTAGGATGTGTATCGTCGCCTAATCGATTTTGATATAGTACTACTCTTTCTCCGGTTGCCGTAATCACCGTAAAGTCATTGCCAGACCACCAAAAATCAAATGCTTGTCCTTGGTCATATCCGGTAACACCTGCAGAAGATTTTCCGATATCCTGTGCCCCATCAGCTTCCAATAGTCGAACTCCGCGACGATTAATGTTATTATTTACCGTGTTATCATTGAGTCCGGCCGCAATTACTTTTTCATCAATGTGCCAGATCAGGATGCCGCCATTAAGCTCACGGTCATCGTCTGTATTGTTGGTTCTATCATCACCAGGATCCAGTCCACCTGGTAAGCTCCAGTCAAAGTTGGAGATATTTGTGAGCACTCCAGCTGGTAAAATCTCGTCGATTTCGCTAAAATCCTGGCCACTGAAGCGAGTTTCAGAGTTGTCAAGAGTTACGCGTTGAATGGATCCATCTGGTAGTTGGATGGTGAGTTCTACCCCATTTCCAAACGGATCACGGTGTCTGTTTTCAATCAGGAAGTATTCATCCATTGAGATTGAATATTTAAATACGCTGCCGGGTTCCCGGAGGGAAACAGCCGGTACGCTAAACACCTGACCGGTATTGACTTCCTGCGTGATATCAATAGGATCAATCCACCCCATGTAAACTTTTTCNNGCTCAGGTGGGAAGAGTCCGAAGTACGAAAAGAATCCGGCGCCATCCATAAGTCCGAATCTACCAATGCCAGACCTCCCGGTATCGGTATTAAATAAATCTGGCAGTCCGAGGTAACTACCGATTGTTGCTGTCAGAATACCGTTAATTGATAATTCCAGAACGAATTCATTTCCAAGCACATCTTCGCCGGGTCTGGACTGGGTTTCCGGCAAAATAGCGGTATTTGTTACAAAATTAGTCTCAGAAACCTGAAATCCGTTAAATCCGGGATCATTTAACAGGCGTTGAAACGAATTTTGTGATAAGAATACGGATGGAATGTCTTGAGGTGTTTTGATTAAAGTCGTACCTGTCAACTCCAGATCACGTCCAGCACCGGCGTGAAATATGATGTACATGGTTCGTTGAGGGTTCAATTCCCGATCTTCCAATACCCCGCTATTTCTAACAATTTCCCAGGTATCACGGGACAAATCTGCCAGTTTGAAATTCTCATCCCCCTCGAGTCCTAATGGACTATATGCAGCCATTTCGTTAGGAAGTATTACGATCTCCGGAAGTATTTCATAAGAAATGGTGAGTCGGTTGTTTGAGACAGTCTGAAAATAATTGCGGGCAAATTCAAGGTGTGCTTCAAAATATGATTTATCGTGGGGAAGGGGGTCGAGAGTGACTACGTTTCGTTGAAGGAAATCGGGATTAAATGTACCATTTCCGGTAGTGTAACGATTGTCATCCGGTTGGAAATCAACCATTACGGCAACAATATGGACATTGCCGTTAGAAATTTTATCCGCTACAGACATCGGAATAATTGATGATCCTACTGCGGAATTAACAGAAAATTGAAAAGCGACTGTTATGATAAATAAATAACACAACAATCGCTTTCCGTGTAAACTAATATTGTACAAGGGAATCGCTATCTAATCAAAAGTCAACCAGTACTGAGAATCTAATTGTGTTAGCCAGTGGATGATTTTCTTTCAAAGTGTAGAGGTAACTGAAGTCAACTCCGAAAATATTATAACGCAATCCGGCACCAAAGGTCAGGAACTGTCGGTCACCATTATTAGGTGACTCATAGAAGTAACCGGAACGAATTGCGAATTGTTTGTTATACCAATATTCAGCACCGAGGCCGATCATAAATTGTTCTGAAAGTGGTACTTCAACAAATTCTGAGTTGATAGCATCATATCGGTAGTAGGCATCCCATGAACTGAATAATGCTTTACCAACTGACATTGACTCACCGGTTGTGTCACGACGAGCCATGATTTTAGAAATATCGTTCGCGATAGTAAGGGTATTGAATCCTTCGGAATCTAAATTCATGTTCAAGGCCCAACCCAGACGTAGAATTGTAGGCAATGGATCTTGCTGTGCACGGTCGGTATACTGAATACCAGGTCCAATGTTAGAAATGTTCATACCAACATTGAATGTGGCTGTTTTTTCCATGATCTCAANNAGGTGCGATAGAGTGCTGCAAGATCAACACCTACGCTAGTACCATTTTTTGCTGTTTGACCACTAACCTGAGTATTCGCAGGTACTAATCGGCTATAGATAAATCTAAATCCGGTACCTACAGCAAAGTTTTCATTTACTTTGAATCCGTAGGAAGCTCCGGAAGCGAACTCATAACTTCGGAATGTACCAAGTTCCATACCGGTTTCATCGGTTTGAACTTGCTCACCCAGGTTAAAATACGTGATATGGGCACCGATTGTACCGATTCCATCGATGTGCATTTTGCCTACTATGTAATCATAAAACAGATCGGTGTTAAAATTTGGAAGCCAGTTAGAGTGGGTAATTCCGATTTGAGCGCCTTCCTGAAAAGCAAAACCAGCTGGATTCCAGAAAAGTGCTGCTGCGTTATCGGCAAGAGCAACCCCTGTATTTCCCATACCGGCTGAACGTGAATCAGGTTCGATCTGCAAAAACGGTACTGAAGTAATACCTACCTGAGCAGTTGCGACTGAGGCGATCATTAAAAAACCACCCGCAAGAGTAAGGATTTTATTCATTTTCATAGTTTTTCTTCGTTGATAGTACAATATAGTAAACGTTTATCTGAAGTTACTATTTCTTAGCACTCCAGAACTTTAGAATTATCTTATAATTACAAGTTTTTCAATTTTTTCTTGAGTTACACGGTCTCCATTGTGAACTCCGGTAACCATTACATGGTACAAATACGTTCCGGCAGCCAGGTCATTCCAGTCGTCATCCCGACCATCCCAGGGTATTTGAACCATATTCCCGGTTGATATATAATTATCTCTGCTTAATCGAGCTACGGGTTGTCCACTCAATGTGTAAATGCGAATCTGAACCCCAATTTCTTGACCAGCCTGATTGTGTTCAAAAACAAATCGTGTGTATCCGCTCATTGGATTTGGATAGTTATAGACATTCCGAATCGCCAGTTCCTGAGCGCTCGCAACTTCAAATGTAATTTCTTTCTCACTCAAATTATTGAATACATCCCAGGCTCTGATTTTTAAAGAATAAATTCCATCTACGAGACGGTCCAGTGGATACTCAACCTTACCTTTTGTAAAATCATCGAGTTCACTACGGTAGAAATTATTTAAAATAATGGTTTTGGATGTTCCGGTAGCCGGATGACTAGTGAGTTCAGCAATTAATTCATGTCCAACTCCCGCTCCGGCTGTATTTATGCCGGATTGATCTTCCAGATTTACGATTAATCGTGGTGAATCATTAACGATTCCACCATCCATAAAGTCTGCATCATTCAGATAAATTTCGATTGATGGACCTGAATTATCATTCACAGCATCCGGATTTCGTCCATTGAAAGTAATATTTGAAAAGGATCCGATTGCATCAGCTGCTGATGGATCTTTACCATAAATCAGTATTCGTCCTTCATCATTACTATAAGCAATATCATTTGGGATGATAAATCGACTATTAAAACTACCAGCGGTAACACTAACTTGTCCGTTAAAGATCATGTCATTTTGAACGCGATATTGACAATTGGGTGTGTAACATCCTTTGGTGTCACGATCCTGGAAGTTGGGAAGTTCAATGTATCTGTTGGCATCATAAACCTGAATGGTTGCTTCTCCAGTAAAGGAAGAGTTTATACTGCCATCATCATTGGTGACATATCCACTTAATACAGCCTGGTCTAATGCGCGTAAGTTTAAATTCTGTGAATTTCCTTCTCCTACTTGAAAATCATTGATGGATGTAATTCTTACTTCATTTTGTGGTAAACCTATTCGCATAGCAGGATCGCCAAGTAATAAGAATTTTCTACTATTAAAACTGGATCCAACTGTTGTGTTTTTGGTTCGAAGATAGATATCTCCCAGAGTTGAAGGACGTCCATTGGAGTCCCGGGTCAGCATAGCCTGACTAAGCTGGACATTTAATCCGAAGTTGAATGTATTTATATCTGAGCTGGTAAATACAACACGCGTTGTTGTGAATGCTGCAATAGCGCCACCATTAGGATGTAACATCATTTTTTCAGCGCCTGACTGTTCATCCGGATCATCAAAACGTCCGAAATCGCAAGTAGCGGTTGTCATGATGGTTAGTCGGTCGGCATTTGTCAATCGTGAAATATCATCACTCTTGAATAATTGTTCCGCACTTAGTAGTTGTTCACTTCCATGACCTGAATAATTCATCACCAATGTGCCATTATTGATGCTATTAATAAAAGCTTGATTGGCTTCAGGCGAAAGTCTACCCAATGGAGTGTTTACTACCGGATAATTAATTTGATAGATTTTATTTATTCGGACACCACCTGCATCACGATCCATGCTTTCAGCGGTACCTTCAGCGTTCCAAACATGAAGATCACGCTCAACGGAGCTTCCATTTATGTCATCATCAGAACTAAATGTGAATAAAGTCCGCCAGTCACCAAAATTAGCCGGATCCTCGTACGATTTAATCTTGTTTACGACTAATCGGGCTTCGGAAACTGATTGAACCGGTAAGCGCCCAACACCCATATCAATTCGTTCAACCGCGCTGGTTGATCCGGCAGTGCTGAACCAATTCCCCTCATGCGGATCCAAGAGTACAAAAAAGTCATCTGATCCATACGAATTACCACGACTGTATGATTCTTCACTCTGATAAGTAATGACCTGATTTTGATGACGGGGTTCAGTCAGGATGCCTTTGTAATCGAAGGTCGTATCACCAAAAAACAAGACGTGTTTTGGAATTTGGTTCTCATTTTGTCCCGCTCGATTGTATAAATAGCGGATGTAATCGCGAATACCACTGACATCCATTACGCCACCACTAAATTCATTAAAAATGAGATCCTGTTTAACTACAATTGGATTCCATCCACCATTACTACGTCGGTAATCTGCAAAATCGAGCGCTTCCTGAAATAACAAATCATTGGTTACAATGATATAATCAGGATAATCTGTGATTCCCCGCAGATTTTGATTGTCGATTCGAATACCGGCACTCGGTTGTATAAATTGAGTTTGTGCAACAAATCTGCTGCCTGGTGTAGTTGGATGAAAAGCAACGAAGGTGTCGTTACTCTGTGATACTGCATATAAAACAGGGTTCACCGGATTGGTTACATCCATCACTAATGGACGATTGGAAAATCCTCTAAGAATATGCTGAGCTATTTGAGAAGAACTTCCATCATCGGGTGAATAATAATGAAGGAGATTATTTTTAGGTCTTAATTCCCGAGTCAATCTGATTCGAACCCAATCTAACCAACCAAAAGCGGTGCTTCCTGAGTTGTCGAAAGTTGCATCGATTTTCAGGATGTTGTTATTTAATGTAATACTCGGAATGGTGCGTGAGAGTCTTCCCGTATTGGCAGACCGTCCGTCGGATCGATTCAAATCTGCAATTCCGCTGATGGATGTATTCCCAAGCAGGGAGTTTCCGATTCGGGTTTCGAATCTTGAGGTTAGGTTAGCTCTTGCAGCATACTCAACGACTACATCGATTGATGATCCTTGAATGAAACCCGGAATAGTATCATTAAAAATTGCTTGAGTTCGGGCAAAACTCTCCATTGAAAATTGTTGTCCGAGCCACTGTGTCCCTGATTTTGTCCTTGTATCGGGACGTAATAATTCATCTTCTTTCCAGATGAAATCTCTGAATGTTTCGATTGTTCTGGATTCATTTCCGGCGAGATTGATTTCTGATAATCGAGCGCCGGCTTCGTTACCAACGGTAAGAAAGATGAAATTTGATGCAGAATAAGGGTGAGTGGAATGTGAGTATTGGTTATTACTGGGGTTGAATCCGTATCTATTTGGACTATTTCCGTAAAAAATTACCACATCTGCTGCATCCAGTGACCCATCGGTTTCCCCGGTAACCAAGATTGGAATTTGTTCGAATACCGGACGTGCAGCACTGTTTAAGCGTGCCAATTCGTATCCATCGGTTCCCCAAATTTGAATATTTCGTGGATCGATCGATGTTACGTTGATGCCCAAAGCCTGAAGATAATTACGATCTAATTGGTGTATTCCATCTTTTGTGACGGGTATTTTGTACCAGGTACCGTTTGCTAATGGACTATCGTCGTTAGCGATTTCATTCAGTCTTGTAAACTCAGATGGACGGTCCCAGGCTGGGGTATTATAGACCCTTATGCGCATTGATTTAACAATTTGCAAGACTCCATCGGTATTTGGAGCTAATCTGGTTGTGTAAATCGTGAGAGTAGCAACATTTTGTTTCCTGTAAATCCCGGGATTAACAACTTCCAGAACTGGTGCATTTTGGGGAACCTGATCCAGAATCAACTGTAGTTTGTCGGTTTCATGCTTCGCAATATCACGCTGGACGATTTCCTGTTCCAGTACCCTCCAGGATTCGGAATTGGCNNAGCGGATTCGGAATTGGCACTATTTGGGATCAACAATTCGAATTGGTATCCGGCTCTAAGACTATCGTTGGATATGAGATAGTCAGTAAATTCGCTCGTGCGGGACTCAACAACCATGGATTGGGCATAGGCATATCCCGGTGCCAACAAAAGCACAAGAATGCATACTAATCTCAGTATTGAAATTTTCGAGCCGATCAATGGTATTGCGTATTAATTAAGTTGTCTGTTTGAGAACTTTAGAAAATGGTAGCAAACTTACGCAATAAAAATGAGATTAGTTGTGGTTGTTGTCCAAACTAAAAGCTACTTGCTTTGTCTGAAAAAAGCAAGTAGCATCGTTATAAGACTTGATTTATAGTAAAATTATAATCTTTCGATAATGATAGCCGATGCACCACCGCCACCATTACAGATTCCGGCACAGCCAAATTTTCCGCCGGTTCGCTGAAGTGCATGGATCAATGTTACGATGATTCTGGCACCTGAACATCCAATTGGATGACCCATACTTACTGCTCCACCATGGATATTTACTTTTGCCGGATCCAGGTTAAGTAATTTGTTATTGGCAAGAGAGACAACTGAAAAAGCCTCATTAATTTCAAACAGATCCACATCCGAAATCGAAATACCTGCTCTTTTGAGCGCAATTGGGATGGCATCTGCCGGTGCAGTGGTAAACCACTCCGGTTCTTTTGCAGCACTTGCCTGAGCGACTATTCTGGCGATAGGTTTGAGTCCAAGTTCTTTGGCTTTATCTGCAGACATAACAACTAAAGCTGCTGCTCCATCATTTATTGCGCTTGCATTGGCAGCGGTAACTGTACCGTCTTTTTGGAATACAGGTCTCAGGGTTTTTAATTTGTCGAAATCAACACGATTAACTTCTTCATCTTGTGTTACTTCTGTAACGTTGCCCTTACGATCTTTTATTTGCACCGGGACGATTTCATTATCGAACCAACCTTCTTTTTGGGCTTTTTGGCTCCTTCGATAGGATTCAATAGCGAATTCATCTTGTTCATCGCGTGAGAAATTCAAATCTTTAGCACATAATTCTGCGCAAATTCCCATGTGTTCGTCATTGAATGCATCCAATAACCCATCTTTCAAAATGCCGTCCAATGCCTGGGTGTGTCCGAGTTTGTTACCGAATCGTTGAGTCGGTAAATAAAATGGCACATTACTCATGCTTTCCATCCCCCCGGCTACAACGGTTTCAGCTTCGCCCGATTGAATGAGATTTGCAGCATACATGACAGCTTTCATTCCTGATGCACAAACTTTGTTGACTGTGGTTGCAGGAACTGTATTTGGGATGCCAGCTTTTAATAAAGCCTGTCGAGCTGGAGCTTGTCCAACGCCGGCAGTCAGAACATTACCCATAACGACTTCGTTAACGTCATCTGGTGAAATATTGGCGCGCTTCAGGCTTTCTGCAATTACCATTGCACCTAATTCCGGGGACTTAAAAGATGATAATGCACCACCAAAAGAACCAATAGGCGTACGAACCGCACTTACAATCACAATTTCTCTCATAATACTTGTAGTTAGTTATTTAGGTTATATCTCAGACTCATCACGCCAGGACAGTATTTGCCATGTTGACGTTGAGTCGGCTCTGGTTAAAACAAAATTTGTAGCTCCATCCGTTCGAAAAATATCTGCACCATCCAGGACTACAACCAGGCTAAAACGCCGAATGATTTGACTTTGCGTTTTGTCCATATTGTTAAATTGGGTTATGATATTGTTCCATTGAAGTTGAATATCACGACTGCTTTGAAATAATCTGGATGTTGAGCTCATTTCCTGCGATCTGCCCCAGGTTATATCGACGTTTTGTTCCGGATCACGATAGGTGAAGGTGAAATTTGGATGGATCAATGGTCCATAAAGTGTGGTATCACGAAGTTGATACGCATTCTGAAATCGAACATAAAATCCTTCGATGGTAGTCGGGTCGCCAAGGAGTTCATCCAGAATGTCTCCTTCCAGTTCTTCAGGTGCAAACGGATTAGTACAAGCGGCCAGGATCAACATAGTAGCTGATACAAGTAGAATTGTACTGTATGTTTGCTTAGGATTCACATCAAATTTTTCTGAATGCAGATTCGAGGTCCTCAATCAGGTCGTCAACATCTTCGATACCAACAGAAAGTCTGATTAACGAATCGTTTAACCCAGATTTCATTCGAACTTCTTTTGGGATGGATCCGTGGGTCATGCTTACCGGATGTGATATGAGTGATTCAACACCTCCCAAACTTTCAGCAAGGGTGAATACATGGGTGTTGCTCATGAATTTATGAGCAGCTTCAACAGAATCATCTTTCATAGTAAACGAGACCATGGCACCAAAGTCGTCCATTTGTTTTTTTGCAATTTCGTGTCCGGGATGATCTTCAAAACCGGGGAAATTAACTTTGGAAACTTTTGGATGGTTTCGGAGATGATGGGCAATTTTGTGAGCATTCTCACATGCCCGTTGCATTCTCACTGCTAATGTTTTTACGCCACGTAAAGTTAGGTAACAATCCATTGGACCCGGAACAGCGCCACTTGCTTTTGTCTGAAATCTCATGTTTTCGATGACAGCCGGGTGTGATGTGCAAATGGCACCACCAATCACATCGGAGTGCCCCCCCAGGTATTTAGTTGTAGAATGGACCACAACATCTGCTCCAAGAGTCAGTGGTCGTTGTAGATAAGGTGATGCAAATGTATTATCTACTACTGAAATGATTTTTCGTTTTTTGGCAAAATCTGCGATGGAACGAATATCCACGATATTAAGAAGTGGATTAGTTGGTGATTCAATCCAAATCATTTTTGTATGATCGTTTACGACGGACTCAACCTGCTTTAAGTCGGTTAGATCCACAAAATGGAATTTGATCCCAAATGGAGCATATACTTGTGTGAAAAGCCGGTAGCTACCACCATATAAATCATGAGTTGAAATGACTTCATATCCGGGGCGAAGCATTTTCATCATAGTATCCATGGCAGCCATTCCACTTGCATATGCTGCACAATCGGTTGCTTCTTCAAGTCCGGCTAAAAGTTTTTCAAGAGCATCTCGGGTTGGATTTGTTACGCGAGCATATTCATGTCCCTTATTTACACCTGGTGCGGTCTGAGCGTAAGTAGATGTCTGGAAGACAGGAGGCATTACAGCACCGGAGGTTTCTTCGGAATGCTGTCCGGCGTGGATGGTTTTTGTATTAAATTTCATAACTACAAAAATACGTTAAATTTCAATAAAAAAGGGCTTCCAGATGTTGTAAATCTGTATAAATGGATTGAATTAATCGAGTAGTTCGTACCATTTCGAAGCTTCGGACTCATTATCTATCAATAAATAGATATCAGCAATACCTGAAATTGCACTTGGATTGGTGGGGTCAATTTCCAACACCTCTTTGTACAGTTGAATAGCCGATTCACAAACGAGCATAATATCCAGATTTGAAGCAGCGTCGAAGGATTCGGTTTCTTGTAAACGGGACTCAATGACTCTGCCTGCAATTTCAGAAAGGCTCAGTGCATTATTTAATTTGAATTCAGGATCAGTTGCAGAAATTGTGCCGATCTGATCGAGTGTATTTATAATAATACCACGGTCGGTTGATTCATTTGATTCAAAATGCTCACCAATGCGGGTCACGAGTTGACGCGAAAGAAGCATTTTGTATGTCGTGTTTGACGGATAGGTCTGGGTTATTTCTTCCAGAGATGCTATAGCTATGTCAGTTTGTCGGGCTGCGATAGTTGCGTTGATAAGTCCATGCCAGGTATTCAATAGAGATCCTTTGGTAAGTTCTCGGATTGAAGGATCAGATGGATTTGCAATTTGACTTCGATTCCAACTCAACGCATTTTCGTACCATTTGACTGAGTTTTCGAAATCGCCTTTGTTGTAATAGAGAAAAGCAAGGCTCTCGTGTAATCGTCCTGCATGATTTGGGAGTGTAGAATCTGCAAATGAGAGTACGTTTATAGCCATATCGATATTTCCCATGCGGGCGTAAGTGTCGGCTAATAATTCGTAACTAATCAGGCTATCTGGAATTATGATTATCGCATTATGTGCATGAGTCGCGGCTAGAGACAATTGTTGATTGCTTCCGGAAGAGTCACTTGAAACAATTCCTGCAGCGATATTATGTTCATAGCTCCATGCTGATTCAATTGTTTCTGCAATCTTTGAACGTTCATTTGAGCTGTTTCTTTGAGTGTCATATCCGGATAGTGCTTTATCAAAAGCCATTTTCATAGCTTTGTAATCATTCTCTCGAAGATTTGGAGCTTTTGTTCGGGCGGTACGTAAATGTGCCAGAGCTTCCAATTGATTAGCTTCGGGGTCATCCGGATTAGATTGACGGATTTCGGCGGCTCGATCTAATAATTCATCGACAGTAAGTTCTGTGGATGTCGATAGTGTTGATTCATATCTGGGTGTACATGAAATAAAGAACCCGAATGCGATGACTAGCATCGCAATTCGGGTGAACAGATTTTGCATGGTATTAAATCTGATGAAACTGTTAAATAGTTGAATTACAATCCGGCTTTCTCTTGAGCTTCCATCGCTTTATCGGTCATGCCAAGTGTAGTATAGATTCTAAAAAGTGACATCCAATAGTCTGTGTTATCAGGATCTAATTCGGCAGCTCTTTCATAAAACGGGAGACTTTGTTGCAGCATCGAACGTGCTTCAGCATCAAAACGGTCTGCTTCTGCGATATCTTCTGTTGCGTTTCTACGATCATAAAGATTTGCAGCTCGGTTTTGATAGATAATTCCCAACGTGTTAAAGATGATTGGATTTTCATTATCCAGATCTTTAGCTACCTGAAGTTCATCTTCAGCTTGTTGAGTGTATTCGTCAATTTCAGCTGTAAGTCTTTGTACAGTAGCGTTTGCTTCTGCAATATCATTTTTATATTCGGCTATCAATGCGGCGTCCGGACGTTGCTTACGTTCTTCAAGACGTAATTCTCTGGTTTGATCGATGATGGTTTCATTTGCTGCGCGTAAATCATCACCCATATTCAGAACGAATTGATAAACCTGGCTTCCAAATACCAAACGGTATTGAGCATTTTCAGGATCAACTTCAATCAACTGACGAATGATTTGAAGAGCTTCATCAGTACGGCCTAATGCAAGATAGACATTGGCAATTTCCTGAGTAAGTTCGATATCACCAGGGAATTTTGTCATTGCATCTGAAAGAATCGCTAAAGCACGTTCTTGCTGATTAGTTTCAGACAAAAAGTAATTTAATCTCAAATAACGATACGTATCGTTATCGGTTGCAACTTCAATCGCTTTTTCAAGGTTAACAATTGCATTTGGAAGGTCTTCCAGCATAAAATGTACTTCTGCAAGAACATCCAGGGTTTGAATACTGTCTGGTTCAATTGCGTAAGCATTATTTAAATGGAATGTAGCACGCTCTAAGTCTGCAGTTGTAGGCTCACCTTCTTCAGGGGCAACTAAAGTTACTGCACTGTTATACTCGTTAGTCCATAACTGAGTTCTTGACAAATCAATAAGTTGTGCTTCGCTTGCATCGGCTTTGCCTTCTGCTGCGAAAAGTTCTTTAGTTTTATCAAATGCTTCCGAAGCAGATTTATAATCATCTGTTCGTTGATTATAAGGTTTAGCTTTACCCATTTCTGTATAAGCAACTCCACGGTAATAGTATGCAAGTGGATTAGCAGGATTCAGTTCAAGTGCAGCATCTGCTGATTCAAGAACTTTCGCGTAATCGCCACGATTAAGGTTCAATTTGGCTGATTCAATGTTTGGATCGCCGCCACAAGCTGTCACAAAGCCTATTGCGACCAAAACAATAGCTAGTTTTGAAAGTATTGATTTCATATCGGTTTATCGTATTAATAGTGTAGAAAAAATCTCTTTTAAGGTAATGATTGATATGACTATGTGCAATAGAGAGTACCATAACACCCTGTCATGTTCAATGAGAGAATAAGTTCCTATATTATAACTTTTACAAGAACCCGATTATTGCACTGTTAGGTTTTTATGTAAAACAGGGCATAATTTTGACTTTTAATACAATAATTTTAAATCCAGAAACTAAACCAATGAAAAAAATTATTAGCACAGTAAACGCTCCAGCAGCTATCGGACCGTACAGTCAGGCAATTGTTCATGGCGGAATCCTATATTGCTCCGGACAGATTCCAATTGATCCTGCTACAGGTGAATTCGCTGGTAGTACTATTGATGTACAAGCTGAGCAGGTTATGAAAAATTTAGAGGCAATACTGAGTGCAGCCGGTACAGACTTCAGCAAAGTGATAAAATGCACCATTTTTCTTGCAGATATGGGTGATTTTGCAACGGTTAATGGTATTTACGGGAAGTACTTTCAGTCTGAACCACCTGCTCGTGAGACAGTTGCGGTAAAAACCCTTCCAAAGAATGCTTTAGTCGAGATTAGCTGTATAGCCGCTGTTTGATTTAACGACTATTTCAGAGTTACCGGTTAAATCTGGTAACTCTTTTTTTTGATTTATCGATTAACCCTGAAGGTTTCTGTATTTCGATTCCCTGCCCGATCCACAAGGAGTATTCTTAGTTCATTATCTCTGGCTTTGGGGCTAAAACCGGGCAAATGATAGATCAATCTGCTTCCGAATGGATCATATTCTGCAATCCCGCGGACTTCATTTACATAAAATTCAGATAATGTGAAATCTACACCAGACATATTATCTGAAACCCGCACTGAAGCAAACCACTTCCCATCTGATCTTCTGTAAATAGTTGGTCTGGACATTTCAGGGGGAATCGTGTCGTTTCTGAAAGTATAAATCCCAAAATTTGTGGTAATAGTCTGAATAGATCCATTGCTAATTATACCACCGCCATAATTGTATGAAGTATTATTCCCCGATTGATTTACCTGATAAATTCCGAGACCAGGGGTACTCAATAAGGAATCAGGTAACAGGAATCTGAGTACATAACCAGTTTGAAGTGGCTCATGACTCGGACCAGTTTCTAGAAAATATTGCCCGTCTTTTTCTTTCCAGGCGAAGACCACTGATAATGTGTCGTACAGCGAATTCGGTCGGAATTCAATCGTCATTCTCAGATCGGGGGATCTAAGCGTTGTACTTTGTCCGGGAATGACCCGATGAATAATCATATCCTCGTTATCTAATCGTGCATATAGAACCGAGGCATTTCGCAGGTTAACTGTAGTTCTTTGGTCAGTTAAATCATAAAATAAACCCTCATTTGAATAGGAGCCAGGAGTTCGTATCGTAATATTTTTTGGTGATGATGTCGATGCACTCGCCACCCAATCATTCGTCCAGATCAAATTTTTGAAACTACTAGGTAATCCATTTGAAATATCTGGAATTTCATATTCAGATGGCTGAAGGTCAACTATAACAGGGGATGTTACTTTTGGTTCGATAACCTGGATGCGTCCGGTTGCGGTACTCCTATTTCCGAAATAATCGGCAGCTTCGATTTTTGCCTGATACGTTCCGGGTGGTAATGAAACCATCCCATTGTGACCAACATCTTCGTAAAATGCATTTTCATTCCCATCACGGATGAATAATCGTTGATATCCTTTTCTTTGTTGCCGTAAAACGGGATAAACCCTGTCCAGGAACATCATTCGGGCTTTTGTAATATCAAAACTATCAGCTTTTGAATGAAAGTATAGCGAATCGTTGATTGTGAGCTTTAGTTCATATACCGCATAAACATTCCGCATCGCATCGGCACGATCTGATGCATCAACTCCCAAGCCAACAGTGCCACTTGTTGTGATTGTTCCAAACTCAAAATTGCTGCCAGAACCTCGGGTTGTAATAGTTTGGATGGATTTTCTTCCATTTACAGTGGCATCAAAGCTGATGGGTTCAACTGATATGCCTGTTATTCTTGGTGGGACTTTATCAGGTACCCGAACACCGGCAAGAAGTGGATTAAACGGATTGTTACTTGGCGTTCTTAGTTCAAAATGTAGGTGTGGCGGACCAATTCCAGTATCACCGGAAAATGCGATTAAGTCTCCCTTTTTATATCTGATATCATAGGATTCAAGATTCTGGTCGAAATTTGCCCGATAGGTTTGAAATCGAATCGAATCCACTAAAGTTCTCAATTTTGGCACAAAATCTCTTAGGTGCGCATACATTGAATATGACCCATCCTCGTGTTTCATATAGATTACATTGCCATAACCGGTTGGAGATATTCCAATTCTACTTATGATTCCATCCCGACTGGCAAATACATCAAATCCTTGTTGTCCCCAGGTGCCCACGTCTATTGCTGCATGAAAATGAGCTGCCCGTGTTTCTCCAAATGTAGCGGACATATAATCACTGGCATTCGTAGGCCAAAGATAAGACGTTCCTGGTTTCAGAAATGGAAGGGTCTTGTGATCAATATTTTGAGCTTCAGATTGAAATGGAACAGACAGGAGTAATATCAGAATGATTGGTAAAATCTGAATGAAACCCAGTGGTTTAAACATAGTGGACTTAATAGTTGGAAAATAAACAGGTGCCAGTTGAATTTGAATTCCGAGAAATGAATTAGTTATTCGGGAGAATTAAGATGCAGCAACGTGTACTTTAAGTGTTGAGACGCCGTCATTTATATGAGCTTCGACGATATCACCATGAATTAATGGTCCAACACCTTCAGGAGTACCTGTATAGATCAGGTCACCCGGGGCCAATGTGAAATAAGTTGATAGTTTTTCAATTAGTACATCAATTGGGAAAAGCATGTTTTCTGTAGTCCCGTTCTGTTTGATTATCCCATTAACGCTTAGTTCAACTTTAATGTTATGAGGTTGAGCAATGGAGGATGGAGGTACAAATTTACCAATAGGGGAGAATGTGTCGAGTCCTTTGGATAATAACCAGGGTTTTCCGGAGTCCTTAAGTTCATTTTGAATATCCCTGGCTGTGATATCGATTCCGATGGCATATCCAGCTATGTAACTAAGAGCATCTTCACGAGCGATATTCTTTCCGCCTGTGCCAATTGCGATTACAAGTTCGGCTTCATGATGAACGTTGTTCGTATTATTTGGAATGATTACTGTCCCTTCATCAGATAACAAGGAACACACCGGTTTCATAAAGATTATGGGTGTTTTTGGGATTGGATGGTTGAGTTCCTTTGCGTGTTCTGCATAATTACGCCCGATACAATAAATTGCTCCAGGTCTAAGGTTTTCAAGGCCGGGAAGGGATGTCATCATAGTATATAAATTGAATGTATTAGATTAACGAATAATACGGTTCGTTGTTATCATAACTCAAATATAATGCAAAAAAAAAGCCCGTGTATCAAAAGATAACGGGCTTTAAAATCTGAGAAAATCTAACTTGGATTATGCTTCAACTACAGAAACGAACTTGCGTGCATTTTTTCCAACTTTGAAAGCAACTACGCCATCAGTGAGTGCGAAAAGGGTGAAGTCATTTCCTGTTCCAACATTATCACCTGCATGGAACGAAGTACCACGCTGACGAACGATAATGTTACCTGCTAAAACTGCCTGGCCGCCAAATTTTTTAACACCCAATCGTTTGGAATGTGAATCGCGACCGTTTCTAGTGGAGCCACCACCTTTTTTATGTGCCATGGTTCGTTACCTCTATGAAATTAAACGATAATATTATCGATTCTGATTTGAGAAAGCTTTTGACGGTGGCCAGTTTTTTTCTGGTATCCCTTACGTCTTTTCTTTTTGAAAATAATGAGTTTGTCAGCTTTAACTGTTTCGAGGACTGTAGCTTCAACTTTTGCGCCAGCTACCACAGGGGTACCGACTTTGATATCTTTATCGTTGGCTACGAGGAAAACTCGGTCAATTGACAATTTGTTATCAGCTACGTTTTGTTTGTCAACAAAAAGCACCTGGTCTTTTTTTACTTTGTATTGGTGTCCACCAATTTCTACAACTGCGTACATGATAATTTGAAATAGTACGTTAAATGTGATTTATTCAAGACTGCAAATTTAAGAGTATTCTGCTCGAAAAACAAAATTAATTTTATATAGAATTAATTAATATCAGTCGTTTCAATAGATCACGCGACATTATGACGCTTTGGAATGAATTGTCTTATAAATCCCGGTTTTATTCACATGACCGACATATTTCCCAATAATTTTAACCTCTTCGAAGATATCAGGTTCAACATGGATGTCACTGTATTCTTCATTCGCAGGTTCAAGTCTTAGTCCACCGGGACCATAATAAATACGTTTTAAGCTTGTCTCACCATTAAACATCACAGCGCCGATATCGCCATCTTTAATGTCATCATCCATCAATAGGACAAAATCGCCATCAAAAATACCTGTATTCTTCATACTCTGACCCGATATTCTCAACGCAAAAATGCGATTCAGATTAGGAAACAGATGTTGAAGTGTGATACTACCTAAATTTGCTTCGACAGCTTCCTGCAAATATCCGGCTGATATAATACCCTTAATCGGAATCCCACCATAAGTTGGTTCATCATCCATATAAATGGACTGTTTCTTTTTCTTCAGATAACGATTATGTAATTCGTACTCGTTATCGTCAGTTTTGACTAAGTACCCTTTTTTTAATAAGGATTGTAAATTCTGAGTCACACTATTTGGTGATCGGAAATTAAATGTATCGGCAATTTCACGGTACGTTGGCCAGATTTCATTTTCATCCCGATACGTTATGATGTAATCGAGAAATTTCTTTTGTTTACTGGTTAGCTGTACATTATCCATATCGTAGTAAGTTTGTTATGTGTGATATATGTGTAAGAAACAAAAAGTCTTGTCAAAGGTCAAGTGTAATCATGAATAAAATTTCATCTTTGTCTGACATCTACCGACAAAACCGTCAATCCGAAACAAATTTCCTGATTTTCACAGTAAATCAGGGTTCTCCTGAATTCAAAACAGAATGATATGAATCGATTTATCTTTAGAATTTTGCAGATCATCGCAATTCTCGTGCTCATATTTAGTTCATCCGGACTAACAGCAAAATCCACTCACAATACCGTTGGAGTGTTAAACCACGAGTCATTATTACTTAATGACAGTCCAACAAATAGTTCATTTAATTCCAGTTATACTTTCACGTCACAGGATAAATTTTCGTGCTCAGATAACATTCCGGAATCAAAAGAAAAATTTGCTGCACTTGTTGATGAACTTTCACCTGTATGGAATGCAATTTCTACTCGTGATGAGCATACCTTGTTAGATTTTTTATCAAGCGAAAGTCCTTTTGTGCGTGAAACAGCCTGGCGTGGACTCGCAAACATGTCAGTGAACGATATCAATCGTCTTTTTGAACTTGCTATGGATGAATCCCTTGATATAAAGTGGTTCACTTTAAGTAACCAAACGTTAAATGCTGCACACTTACGCAGGTTGGAAAACCTTATTTCAAGCGAAAATCCAGATGTTAAATC
>DLXM01000202.1 GCA_003448835.1 Bacteroidota bacterium
CGCACTGGTAACAGAACATGGTCAGACTCCTTTGTATGGTTTTACTACAGGGTTTCTTTAGGATACTATGGTTAAATAGGAAAGAGTTTCAGAAAATATACCATGGATGATGCATGCACGATCAACCTTACGGTCAGGTATTTAACAAAAAAATGGACGCTCCTGATCATTCTCGAACTCTACAAGGGTGAGAAGCACACGCGCCGGTTCTCGGAACTCATGAATTCGCTGGGTGACATTACCCAGAAGATCCTCTCGGAGCGGTTAAAGGAACTGGAAGTGGAAGGAGTTGTCACCAAAAAAGTCGATGCCACCTCATTCCCGGTCAGGAGCGAATATACCCTTACGAAAAGCGGCCTCGAACTGGTTGACATTATCCGCGGCATCAAGACGTGGGCGCTGAAGTGGAAGATTGAAAATATCCCGTGCGGGAAGCAGGACTGCAGTGCGTGTGTGCTGTGAGGTGGGATTTTTTTGTGATGGGCTATAACCATACATGTTCTGGCGATTGTGGGGGGTTGTAACCATACATGTTTGGCGGATTATGATGGGTTATAACCCTACATGTTTGTGTCCGGGCGCCGGAGAGTTTTCTAGCAAGGCCCCTAGATAAAAAAATCCTATGGGAATTTTTTTACCGACTCCTGTTCGCTCGGGCCGGTTCAAGGGCCAGCGTTCTCTGTAACCCATAAGGGAGAACGGGGCCGTTTTTGTCGAAGTAGTCGCCTATTTTTTCGAATATCAGAAGTGTGTTGTGTTTGTGCAATGGTGGGTTTCCCACACTCATTCACCAATTTCAGCAATTTTCCGACATTTTGTGAATAATTCAATAATTTTTTTCGGAATACTACCCACATCCACTTCTTCACCCAAATACAACCCCAATTCTGGTTTTGATAGGTAATTTGGCTTACATTGTTCGGCCACACTTTTAATTATCAAATCTGAAAATTTTTTATCCGGTTGTCGCAGCTGAGCAATTTCTTTCTCTAACCAAGCACTACCATCGTTTTTCTTTCGTTTTTTATTGAGGACTTGAACAATAATTGCATCGGTGAATGAGTCCTCGAATTCTTTTTTACCAATAAACATTACTCTTTCTGAAAAAAACGTCTCAATAAATGATTCGTACTCATCTCGCTCCATTCCGTCAACAATCTTGTTAAAGGCTCTTTTCATGTTATCTTTTTTTATGTGAACTGTATCACTATCCAAAAAAAGAATTGTCAAATCTTTTTTGTTTTTCATCAATAGTTTAAGAAAATTGACGGCTGATCCATTCCCTTCAAGATTGATAAGAGTAATTCCATCTTCCGCCAAGGACGAATTATATTTTTTTCGGTACGCGACCGGGAGGAAATTCATCTCAGACGGCCCCTCAAAAAGCACAAAACATTTTTCGAAAAAAATGTGGCTATTTGAAAGTCCCATTTCCCTACACATAATCTCGATAAATTTTTGAATATCGCTATCTCCAAATGCTTTCAAAAATTCTACGGAAGTATTTCCTTTATCCTCCCTTTTTATCAAGTTTATTGAACTGGCTGGAGATGTATCGATCATAAAGAGCGAGTGAGTACAAATTATGACTTGATTTTTTTTATTCGAAGCATCGATGATTGATTTTATCGCTTTGAAAAGAATTCTTTGAGCTTCAATATGTAAACTATCATCCGGCTCATCATAACATCGAATTGCATATTCTTGGTTAATTTTCGAAATGACCTCTTTATTCCATTCAAAAATCGCTAAAAATATTCTTTTTTTAGTACCATAACCTCTACTTTCAAGATAATGACTGATCCCGGTTTCATCCTTGATCATAATTTGGGTTTGTCTCAAACCGGTCGATAAATCAATTTCTGGTTCGATAGAAATTTCTTGAATTTTTGTATTATATTTTTTTACATATCCTATGAATTGCTGAGAAGCTATTGTTATTTTTCTCGTAATTGATTCAATTGCGTTTTTTAAATTCTCATCTTTTAATTCCTTTTGACCGTTGTCATCTTTCGAATATAATTCGCTTTCATAGACCTCTTGAAGAACCTTAAAAATCATATTGGTTGGATTTTTGTAGTCATCAGAATTGTATCGTATAAATTTGGGGAAGTACGCCTTAATTTGAGTAAGAGAAATTTCTCTCCATGCAAAATGATATGGTATCTCTGTAGTTTGTATATAATTACTAAACGCTCTATCCCGTGATTCCTGATTATTAATTTCCTGAATCCCAAGTTCGGTTAGAAATTGTTTTTGTTCCCCGGAATTCATTGTACCAAATTGATAAAACCGAGCGTCGTTAAACGTTTTAGATAATGCGAAGATTTTCTGACCATTTGCAGAAAACTTGCGCTGTATATGTAGATTATTGTCGCTGTCGATAAAGTCTTTGAGAAGTTTTTGTTCATCATTATCCAATACGAAAACTATCTCTCCACTAATCTCATCTTGAACTACTTCACTTTCGTCATCGGTTCCAGGGATAAGCTCCTTTGATTTGTAATAATCTATCGCACTTGGAACTTTGGTTGTCAGCATAATCTCTAAAAAATCGATGATAGTGGTTTTTCCGGAATCATTCTCTCCGATTAGTGTTGTTAGATCATGAAAAGGAAGATTATTGATGTTTTTATGGCATTTGAAATTCTGAATTGAAATTGATTTGATGATCATATATGAGGCCTACTGGTTTCTTTCAACCCGAAAGAGAATTTGTGTCATATTACGGTCGTCCGGGTTGTAGAGTGAATTTATTTCGAAATGTTCATCGAGTATTTGGGCTGCTTCTATTCTATCAATAAGAAATAATCTCCAGGCCGGCAATTTTCCGGATGAACTGAAGCCGCCGGTTTGGAATGCTCGCAATGCTACGTGACTTTTCTCATTTATTCCGACTAAATATGGTTCGACGATACGAACAGATTTTTCATAAATTATTTCAATTCGCTTCTTTTTCTCGATTGCTTCCTTAAGTGTTTTAATAACCATGATCTCACTGTTACATATGAAAAGCTATTACATAATAAAATTTATTAAATTATTTTCTCGAATAAGTGGATTATAGAAAAATTATTCCTTCTAGCCAGCAACCGTCCAATCGAGAATATTTTTCGGCTGACTGCGGTTAATAATCTCCTTAGCTTCCCCTCTGGCCTCAACCTTGATATTGACTCGCTTAAGGCCGCTCTTAGAAATATCTTCAGTCAGGAGACAGTTCACCGGGAAAAATTCCCGGATCTTTGAACTTATCTTGTGTCCGGAGCAAATCAACTGGATATTATTTCGTTTCAGTATCGACCAAATGGGTGCCCAGAGGTAGAAAGCCCCGGTTGACCCGAACGGATTATCAAGAAGAAGTACTTTGGACGTGTTTGTATCGTAACGACCTACTACAATATTTCTGATATACGACATCAGGGCAATCAGGAATATGATGTACATGGTATTTTCCTGACCATCGGAAGCTTTGATCATGTCCCACCGTTGAAATCCCTGGGCCTCCTCTTCGATCTTCCGGATTTTTACCTGAATCTTCCCCATCTCCATAACTCTGGCCACAAGTTGCTCGGGTCGGAAAGACTTTTGAAGTTCTTGCCGGGTAATTTTTCCGTCCCGGATCAACTTATTGAGGTCCTGGATATAACGACGCATCTCTACCTGTGCACGATCATCCGGATAAACGCATTCATCAAAATTAATTCGGATCATATCCACGTTTTTGTCACCAATGTCAAGTTTCGACATCTGGGGAAATTCCTTGAGATAATCGCGATAAATCCTGGCCATCCCAATGGCTTGGTTGACAATTTTTTCTTCTACTTCTTTGAGCGCATCAATTGTTTTATGATGAAGTTCGATTTTTTCATTGATGATCTGCGAGAAATTATTGAGCTGTTGTTGATTTGATTCCGCATCCTGAAGACTTTCGGATTCCTTCAATCTAACTCGGATAATATCTTTGAACTCTGAAGCAATGGGAACTTCAGATACATTGTGAACCGCAGCATCCTTGATATTTTCACACTGTTTCTTGTTTTTCTTCACGAGCCGGTCGCATCGTTCCAGTTCAGTCTGCAATTCCGCCGGATCTTGAAGAAAATCGGCGGGAGCGTACATCGAATTTTTAAAATGATGATTTGCATCAAGAACCCTTATTTCAACAAATCCTTTCTCAATTGTTTTCCCGTCGACAGTTTTTTTCAATTGCTGGTCTTTGAGAAGAACGATTTGTTCTTCGAGTTTAGTGATCTGTTTTGTTAGTTCGGCCAATTCAGAGACATATTGAGTCGGATCTAAAATATCAGAACATGGGGGATATGTTTCTCCTGTCATTTTTTGATATTGATCAATTTTTTCTGTGAGCTGCCGATTTAAAATCTGATATTCAGTGTTCGCGTTTTCGAGAAGCTGATTTACTGCATCTCTCTTCGTAACAAGATCGACTATTCTCTCTTGGAGTTGTTGAATAAAGTCATCCGAATTCGGGGTATCGGGATTCTTGGTGATAAGATCTGCCACAGGAATATCCAGATCATGGATGTCTTGCGTATATCCTTCGACAGCTGACCGGTCAGATGCAATTATTGATTCAATTTGACTAACACTCCCTTCCACCTCATCAATAACTTTCTTCGCGGCTCTAAACTCCGAACGGATCTCGTTGACATCCCCCTTGAAGACAGGGCCCCCCTCAATTCCGGCATATGGTTGATACTCTCGAATTTCCGTTTGGAATTTTAACAAAATTTCGTTGGTCTGGCGGGAAGATTCTCTCCATTTTTGTAATTCAGTTTGCGATGTGGTGTGTTGTTGATCCAACACCCGCAGAGAAGTGCTTAATTCTTTTTGCTCAAAAATGATATTTTCGAGGTCTTTTTGGAGGGAGCGTTGGGTATCTTCATTTTTCTTTAATTCATGGAGGATGTGAAGATTTCTCTCTGATAATCCAGTCCGTTCTACATTTTCTTCGAATTTACTCCTCGTTTTCTTAAGATTCCCGCTGGCTTCTTCCTTCGATCGTTGGTTTATACGCAATTTTTCTTCAAGTTCTTTCAAGGAATTTGTAAATTTTTCTATCTCGGCCCCCATTACAGATTCCGTGTCGGAGGGAAAACGCTCCAGGAAACTCCGGAGAGTAAATTGATCTTGCGCAAAGGTATGAATTGAGGATTCAATTTTTGTAACCGTATCGCTAACCCGTACCAATTCTTTTTGAATGCGTATAATCGTTTTATCCCTTGCAAAAACATCCTTCAAAAATTCTGTTTCCCTGTGAGGAATAAAAACGTCGTTAAGAGTGATCGACCTATTCGAACGCAATATATCGAGGTTTACGATGAGAGGGGCTACATCTTGAATTTCTACGGGAAGAGCATTGGGATTTCGAGTAATTTCATTGAAAAATTGATCGAGTATGAGGATTGTTTTAGGAAGCCATGGAGCGAGGTCAAGGATCTCACTTCTTTTCTCTTCGGAGAGTTCCTTCAGGTATTCTGCTCCACTGACCGATTGAGGGTATCGGTCCCTCATAATTTTGAGAGATCTGATAAATGGCTCATCCAATGAATAACCATATCGTTGGATGCTGTCGAGTTGTTGAGTCAGTTCATTGAGTTTATTTTTGTGAAGATTCAGATTATCTGAATATTTCTGGATTTCCGTTTCGAGGAAAGGTAAACAAGACTCCAATGTATTTTTTTCATAGACGTCGAGAATTTTTTGTGCATTACTTTTTCTAGACTGAAATTCCAAAAATTCTTTTTTTACTCTATTGATAGATTCTCCCTCAAATAAGATCCGAGTTTTAAGTTCGTTTTCTTCCAGGTTCTTTTGTGAGATTTGATCTTTTATCACATCGATAGCATCAGATAATTTCTGTTTCTCTAGCGCTAATTGTCCAAGATATTTTGTTACTGATTCGATTTTATCCTCAATGAATAAACTCGCAGAAATCTGGGAATATATTTTGTTTTGATTCGAAAGTTCAGCATGTTCGCCAACGATTTTTAAAATTTGATTATTTAATTTATCAATGGAAGTTTTATTCAGTGAGATCTGATTTTGTTTCCCCCCGATTTCTTTCAACTCTGATGAAATTCGTGCCTCAAAATCTTTTAAATTCTTTTCATTGGAGATTTTCCTGTCTTTTAATTGGATTATCTCATAAGAAACTCTGTCGAATAGTGATTTGCCGAGTGGATTGAGCTTATCAAAAAGATCTCGTCGGCTTTCTTTTTTGTTCGTTAAAATTTTCTCATTTTCAGAGATTGCTACTTCTTTACTCTTCAAGAGAAGGTACTTGTTGATCGCTTTTGAAAATTTTAAAAAGTGGTTCTGATCCTTGATTTCAATCTCGATCGGCGCCAACTCTCGATCGTATTGATCCTTTAATTTTTTTGCTTGGTTCACTTGCACGTTTGTTATATCCAATGAAATCTTTTCAATGGAACGTCTGACATTTTTATGTAACAAATCTGCATCGTTTATACTACCGATTATCTCTTGTATTTCCCTTTCATTTTTTAGAATCGATGCTTCATAAGCATTGAATTGAGCGGCAGCAAGGTTTTTTCCATCTCGGTAAGATTCAAATGCACTAATAAGGCGTCCATTCACCTTACTTAAATTTCCAACCTCTGAAAGCAATTTTTCATAATTTATGAGCGTGTCCAGTTCTTCCTGTAATTTTTTCAATGATTCCTGGGATTTATAGAGTGCATCAGCGATAGCAGAAGATTCTTCGACCTTCTCACTGTAATTAAGTCGCTCTCGGTCTTTCAGGCATTCCTCGATCGTTTTAATCAGGAGTCCGTCAATAAGAGTTCTTGATGTTTTATAGTTTGCAAAATGTGGTTTCAGATGATTCTCGCCCTTGTTAATTTCCCGGATAAGATTCCACTCGGATTCCAACAAACAGTATACTTTGAGCCATTCTTGGTACTCTCTTCTCTTCTCGGTAATCCGTATGTCATACTCAGAACTTTTTTCCTTCAACATTGAGAGAGTCTTTGAAAAATCTTTGACAACGAATGCCTTATCCTCAAAACTGCATAACGGGATACTTGCGATGTCAAAATTATTACCTTTATTGTAATTATAGAGGTAATTGAATGATTGGATTTCATCGGTACGGGAATCATCATCCTGGGCAATTTTTCGCCTTGCACAAAAACCCGTCAGAAGATATTTTTTGTCGGATATACTTTTTTCCAACTCCCATTCCGCAAGAACATGTGTTGTTCGATTGAGATCTCCAGCACGGAACATGTCCGTGAATGGATGATCTTTCGTTAAGGCGGCTTTTGGCAGAATGCATTGCATGAGTAACATGAGGAGGACCGATTTTCCTCCGCCATTCACTAATTCAAAGGTTGTGTTAAACCCGTGGAAGGGCATACGAAAATCTTCATAAATATTATGCCCATCGTTGAATTGAGCATTTACAATTCGTAGATTACGCAGCTGGGGCATCTTCACCGTCCTTTGAATCTGATAGTCCTTCTATGAAACCGGAAATATCCGCCTGAATCTCGTTGCGATTATACGCTTCTGTAATAATTG
>DLXM01000014.1 GCA_003448835.1 Bacteroidota bacterium
TATCGTACTTGCCGGAATCACCCAGAGATCGGACTCTGGATTTAATTTCATCGGTAATGTGCGGAACAACCTGAATGGTTTTACCCAGATACGCACCTTTTCGCTCCTTCATGATCACATCATAATAGATGCGTCCGGTGGTGACGTTATTTTCCTGGGATGACGGCAGGTCAATGAATCGTTCATAATGACCAAGATCCAGATCGGTTTCGGCACNNGGCCCAGGTCCAGATCGGTTTCGGCACCGTCGTCGGTCACATAAACTTCCCCATGTTCATAGGGATTCATGGTTCCCGGATCCACATTAATGTATGGATCGAGTTTTTGAATGGTGACACGTAGCCCACGGGCGGTTAACAAGCGACCCAAAGAGGCACAAATTATTCCTTTGCCGAGAGAGGATGTAACGCCTCCGGTTACAAAAATATACTTGGTAGACATCAAGATAGTATTGGGTGGATGGATGTTTAAAATAGGAGATATCCTAACTCATATCAAACCAAATTGTGAAGAAGAACGGATTTAAATTTCAATTTTCGTAATTTTGGAACATGGAAAATAAAAAAGACATCCCCGCGGACATCCGGGCGGTATTAGAATTGCATGTTGGCAAGAATTTTGAGTCGATCGAAACCTATTCGATGATTGAAATTTTGACCAAACGAGGCAAAAGATTTTATTTGATGATCTTTGTGAACGTGTTGGCACTGATTTTTTTCAGTTACTCATTTCTCAACGATATCACACAAATTTCTGATTTTGTGTATTACGCCTTGGGTGCGGTGTTTTTGATGAACATTTCGCTAATCATCTACCAACGAAAACAACTAAATCGAACACTAGAATACCTTAGGAATCAATTATGAGCGCTGAAGATCTGTTATTTGGAAGAAATCCGGTTGAAGAAGCGCTGAAAAATCATCCTGAGCGCGTCGAGAAAATTTATATCCGGGATTCAGGTGGAGCCGGACTCAAAACGATCATTGATTTGGCATCGGCCAGTCGGATTCCGGTGCAGAAGGTCCCCGGAAAAAAATTACATGACATGGTGGGACCGGTCAACGATCAAGGAGTAGTGGCTCAGATGAGTGAAATTGAATATCTGGAAATGGATGATTGGCTTTTAGGAGTCCATATTGAAACGAATCCAATGGTGATGGTGCTCGATGAACTCGAAGACGTGGCTAATTTTGGAGCGATACTTCGAACGGCTGCAGCTTCCGGGGTGGATGCCGTCATCGTACCAAAACATCGTCAGGCGCCGGTAAACTCAACCGTGTACAAAACCTCAGCAGGGACAGCGGGGATGATTCCGATCATCCGGGTAGTCAATATTAATCAGGCGTTGATAACGCTCAAAGAAGCCGGATTTTGGGTCGTAGGGTTGGACCAGAATGCAAAAACAACACTATGGCAGCAGGATTTGATCATGCCATTAGTAGTAATTGTCGGTAGTGAAGGAAAAGGAATTCGTCAGCATACACTCAAACAATGCGATTTCACGGTAAGTATGCCGATGCAAAACAATGTCGAATCATTAAATGCATCCGTAAGTGCGGCATTATTATGCTACGAAGTGGTCCGCCAAAAAATGAAATGAAAGTTTATTTTGATGGCACTTGCCAGAATAGTTTGACCATCACTTTTCTAATTCACAATAAATTATAATCAAAGCTTCAATTTTTAACTTCACAGGTCTCCCAAGATCGTCAATAACCTTTGTTGTATCATCCTCGTCGTTGGAGTCATACCATTCCAAACTACTAGCAATCTCATCATCGTTGTAAAGTATCCAATGGTCTCCATCCTCAAACATCACATGTAATGGTAATTTGGGTTTCATTTACCAACCTCCTTGCCATGGTCGATGTTTTTTCATTTGCGATTTGGTAGAGCCTCTAAAATCTAGTCTGCCATCCTCATGGTGTCCACATTTCTAAAATTAAAAAAAGTAAGTAAAATTTCCCTTCTAAATCAATTATTCCAGCTTTCTTCAAGCCCAATTTTTTGTAATTTTTCTTCATCTCCTCATAAATTAATCAGCTTAGAAAGCTCATCACAGTTCAACACCCAGTTATATCCTTGATATGGAAAAACATCACTTCCTGCAGGCCAGGCAGACAATGGATCGCCGCCGCCGGTGTTCCCCTGCAAAACCGTTGGCCAAGAAGAGAGCAAGGATACCATTATTACCGGCAATCTCCTTCTGCTGGGCAAGCGTGGCCGCATCAATAATACTTTCGGTCAAGATCAGGTAGCCGCCGAACTCGGCATCGACCACACCAACCACAACAAAATGGAGAACGGTAACTGAAAGCCCTCCGTCAAAGTTTCCAGCAGCTGGCCACCCTGTTCGGGATGAGCGTCGACCAGATTCTAAATTATGACGGGAATATGCCCGAAGAAGTGCGTCTGGAATAAAAACCCGGCTTCGAGCAGCTGGCCCTGATCAACCAGCTCGAAGACGAAGACAAACAAACCGTCCTCAAGATCATCGACACCATGCTCACCAAAAAGAAGTTTAAGGAGTTCTTTCAGAAGAACGTAGCCACATTGTGATGCAGAAAGCCCCGGCGTTCGGGGATTTCTGTTCATGTTGGCTGAGTAAGGATTGCAAACAGCATGATTTAGCCTTTAACCCGCGCGTTGCCACTTCGGTTTTTTATCCGGTGAATAGGAAATAAACATCCAGAAAATGATTTCGAAAGCTACGGGTGTCACTTCGAAAATACGTTCATATTTCAAACAAAAACTCTCCACTTATAACGCACATTGTTATGAATTACTCTTNNCTCTTTTGTTCGAATAAAAGTCATCTGACCTCGGTCATGTACAAGATATTTTCAGATATAACCTGATAATGGGCAAACTCACGATCGCATTTATCGGGATCATACATGATCAACAGGCTTTCCCTTCCGTTATTGAATATGGTGTATTCGCATCCTATATCCTCTCTATACAAATAACTTATTGTATTAAAATTTGACAAACTTACGATTTCGGATATGACTTTTAATCTTTCTATGACATTCGAGTCACAACCGGCCTCTTCAAAAGAAATTTCCGTGAAATGAATGCAGCTGGGATAATTCCCATAACCGTATACTCTCTGGTCACTTCTGTGAAACATCCGGAAGTCCCTGAATACATCTATGTTTTCAGCCAGAAGATCTTTGTTCTCAAGAAGATCATAGTTTGTTATGTTGGTATCAGGGTTTTGACAACCGACAAACATCATTATGCACATGAACAGAATGACACATACTCTGTTTTGTACAAGTATAAAATATTTTGATTTAATCATACTCGTATCCCAACCTTATTGATCGTTGATCGTCTTCACTATCCCATTCACCTTCATTTTTCAGTGCATCCAGATGTGCGCCAAAGCTTGCTGTTGAATGATTTATACCAAGCCTTTTCATAGCTGCACCCCACAAAAAATTCCCACAATTATGGTTATTATGAGCATAGCTTCCAGATTTTGTGTGGGTTAAATACAACGTATTAGCAAAGATTCCTGAAGATTCCCCATCAAAAGAAACTGATTCTCCTGTAATCATAAAATCCATTCTGCTACTACGTCCCTGTCCTCCTCGACTTTCATTCCAAGCATAAAGTAATTTAGACCCCGACACATCATCAACTCCGGAAAGCCCCAAAGCATCTTCAATCGCTGAATTTCTAACTATTCTGATATTGTCTATCACCCCACGCTGAAGATTAAATGGGTCATTTATTGGGTCTGCAAATCTAAATTTTAGTGCAAAACTATTATTACTATTCATTATTACTCCAATATGCTCACCTGAAGCTTCAATTTTATGAGTATAACTACCAGAAGAATTAAAAAAGTAAATATCCCGCGCTACCTTACCATCTGGATCAATAAACCGCAGTGGATTATTCAGCGCGTAGTTATACGGGGAATGTCCCGGATACAGGCGCGCCATCGGATCCACGCTCGTGAACACGCCGAACCAGGGGACATACCGGCGCCAGTGCATGGTGTACATGCTCACTTCGGGGTCCCACGGCTGACCGGTGAATTTCTCTCGCGTCAGGTCCGCAGTGGTGCTGCGTCCGTCCATGAGCTCACCAAAGGGCATGTAGTCGTAGACTTCGCTCACCGCGCCGGAGCCGTCCACCACAGCCCGGGTGCTTCCCAAGTGGTCGGTGTGGTAGTAGTACCGCGTGGATCCCTCGCGACGGCCGATCACTTCACCCCCATCGCCGAGCAAGTTCCAATGCTCGAGCGATATGCCACTGCCGTCAAATCCATACATCGCCACCGGCTCTCCCAATGCGCCACGCAGCCAGTAGGTGCTGCCCGCACTCGAATAGACTCGAAGTCCCTGGTGGTCGTAGCGCCAGGTGTGGGTCCCCGCTCCACTCACCACCATGCTCAAAGGCAGGTTCCGCCAGTCGTAGCTCGTCGAG